>JAPSKJ010000091.1 GCA_031177735.1 Nocardioides sp. | reverse complement strand
CTGGATCCAGTGCGCGGTCGCCGGCACCAACATCGTCGCCGCGCTGGTCCTCGTCGAGGCGGCCAACGACCACAACACCGCACCGGCGCTCGTGGTCGCCTACACCGCGGCGTACGCCGTCGGCGCCCTGCTCTCCTCGATCGTGCTGCGCCGGCGGCTGGGTGGGCTGGCCCTGCGCGGGACGGTCCGGTTCCTGGTCCGACTCGCGATCGCCGTGGCGGTCTCCACCGCGCTCGCGGCGCTGGTGCTGGTCGCGCTCGCCCCGCTTCCCGACCCGACCGGCGCCGAGGGGCTCGGGCTCTCGCTGGTCGAGCTCGCCCTGATCGGTGGCGTCGACGTGATCACCCTGCTCGTGCTGGCCCGGGTGATGCGGATCCGTGAGATCACCGACGTCGTCTCGGTGGTCACCGGCCGGCTGCGTCGCTGACCCGTCGCTGCTCGCAACGCGCGTTCGACTGGCCACTCCGCCTACGATGACCGCGCGAGGAACGGCCGATCGCGGGCCGACTCGCGCTGACACGAGGGAGACGGGAGGGTCTCGATGCGGTCGATGCGGCCAGGCGACGTCCTCGCGTCCCGCTACCGGCTCGACGACCTGCTGTCGGAGACCGACTACGGGCGCTTCTGGCTCGGCGAGGACCTGGTGCTGGCACGTCCGGTCGCCATCCACGTGGTCGGCGCCGACGACGACCGCACCCCGGAGATGATGGCCGCCGCCCGTCGCTCCGCCACGATCCCCGACACCCGGTTGCTGCGGGTGCTCGACGCCGACGCCTCCGAGGGCATCGCCTACGTCGTCAACGAGTGGGGACGAGGGCGCTCCCTCGACACGATCCTGTCTGCCGACGGGCCCCTGCCGCCGCGACAGGCGGCGTACGTCGTCTGCGAGATCGCCGACATCGTGCGGTCGCCGCACGAGCTGGGTGTCACCCACGGCCGGCTGGTCCCGGAGAACGTGATGATCGACGAGGCCGGTGCGGTCCGGCTGATGGGCTTCGGGGTGGACGCGGCGCTGCACGGCCTGCCGCCGGTCGCGGTGGACACCGAGGTCCGCGACCTGGCCGGCCTGCTGCACGCCGCCCTCACCGGCAAGTGGGCGGGCTCGTCCGCCTCGGCGGTCGACCGCGCTCCCGAGGGCAACGGCCGGGTGCTCCGTCCGCGGCAGGTCCGGGCCGGCGTACCTCGCGCGCTCGACGACCTCTGCGACGCCGTGCTCAACCAACGCGGCCAGCACGTGCCCGCGCCCGACGCCCACGAGGTGCACCGGGTGCTGGGGGAGTTCGTCGGTGACCCGGCCGGGCTGACCGACGATCTCCTCGGCCGCGCCCGCGCCACCGTTCCCGTGCCGCCGGTTCCCTCGGCCGGGCGGCGACCGGCGCCTCCCGGAGCCGTTCTCCCGGCGGAGCCCTCCCCCGGGCGAGCATCCGGAGATCCCGAGGCGACCCAGGTCCACGACGTGGGCCAGTCGGTCGACCCCGAGCCCACCCAGGTCCAGGACCTGAGCCCCTCGGTCGACCCCGCACCCACCCGGGCGCACGGCGTCGACGAGCCGACGCAGCTCGGGATGCCCGTCTTCGACGACGAGAACGACGAGGTGTCCTGGTTCAACCCGCGTCCCGACAAGGCGCCGCCGCCGCCGCCCTTCGAGCCGCCGCCCGAGCGCCCGCTCTTCGCGCCCGACCCGCCTGCCGGCGAGCCGGTGCGGCGCAGCCGCGTGCCTGGTGAGGTGACGCCCGCCGACGCGGCTGCGGAGACAGGCACCGGCTACTGGCCGTGGGCCGGCGGCGAGGAGGACACCGACGACCAGGTCGTCCCGGGCCGCAGCTGGCTGCGCCTGGCCGTCGCCGTCGCCGCCGGCATGCTCCTGATCCTCGGGGTCGTCATGGCCTACAACATCGGCCGCGGCCGCGGTCCGCTCGGAGCCGTGAGCGAGCAGGAGTCCGTCGCGCCGTCACCCTCGGCCTCGCCGAGCGCCACGGCCGCGCCGGTCACGGGCATCACCGCGCTCGACCTCGACCCCGAGGGCGACGAGCCGAAGACGGAGCACCGCGACCTCGTCCCCAACGCCGTCGACGGCAAGCCCGGCACCGCCTGGCGCACCCAGACCTACAACGACCAGCTCGGCCCCGAGCCGCCGGCCCTGAAGAGCGGTGTGGGCCTGGTCCTCGACCTCCAGGAGGACTACGCGGTCGCCTCGGTCGACGTGACCCTGCGCGGTGAGCCCACCGGCGTCTCGGTCTACGTCACCGACGAGGCGCCTGCCGACGTCGCCGGAATCTCCCCGGCCGTCACCGGCAGCCTGGGCGTCGAGGGGACGCTCGCGCTCGACGAGCCGGTGACCGGCCGCTACGTCACGCTCTGGCTCACCTCGCTGCCCGCCGTCGCCGACGGCTTCCGCGCCGAGGTCGCCGAGGTGGTCGTCCACGGAGCGCGGCCGTGACCGGGCCGGCAGACGACCTCCGCAGCGACGCCGAGCTGCTGGCCGACCACGTGGCCGGGGACCATGACGCGTTCGGCGTGCTCTTCGCGCGCCACCGCGACCGGCTCTGGGCCGTGGCGCTGCGCACGATGGGGCACCCCGAGGACGCCGCCGACGGCCTGCAGGACGGCCTCATCGCGGCGTACCGGCGCGCCGGGAGCTTCCGCGGTGACGCCGCGGTCACCACCTGGTTGCACCGCGTGGTCGTCAACGCCTGCCTCGACCGGCTGCGCGCCGCCAAGGTCCGGCGCACCGAGCCGGTGCCCGACGACCACGACCCGGTCGAGCACGACCTCGGCCCCGAGGAGTCCGCGGTGGCGGCCGACCGCCGCACCGCGGTGCTGGCTGCGCTCGCCCAGCTGCCACCGGAGCAGCGGGCGGCGTTGGTCCTCGTCGACATGGAGGGGTACGCCGTCGCCGAGGCCGCCGAGGTGCTCGACTGTGCCGTGGGGACGGTGAAGTCCCGCTGCTCGCGCGGACGCGCGCGGTTGGCCGAGCTGCTCGCCCCGCTCCTCGACCGTGACGAGCCCCACCCCTCACCCGGGAACCCGTCGCCGGCCGGGGTCGTCCCATCCACGGACGACGCGCGGGGGCCACCCGCCTGATCCGCCCCCGTTCCCAACCTCACCCACCTGGCACCACCGAAGGATCCCCATGACCGACCGCGAGGAGCAGGTCCGGCGCCTGCTCGCCGACGCGCGGCACGACGAGCCGGTCCCGGCCGACGTCGCCGCACGCCTCGACGCGGTCCTCGCACGGCTCGCCGCCGAGGAGAGCGACCCGGCGGACGACGCCGCCGCCGGTGACAGCTCCGGGGAGCCGGCCGCCGCGGCGCTGGCACCCGCCGAGACGGTCACGGATCCAGCCACCGGCCCCGCCGACGTCACCCCGCTGCGCCGCCGGCCGTGGGGCGGGATCCTGCTCGTGGCCGCCGCGGCGGTCGCGGTGGCCGCGGTCGGCTTCGGCCAGGTCGAGCGCGGTGGAGAGCACGCCGCGACATCGGCCACGGACACCTCGGGTGGCCGTGAGGCTGAGGCGGGTGCCGCCTCGCAGGCGCAGCCGCCCGGCGCCACCGCCCTGAGCGGGCCGACCGAGGCCCAGAGCGAGTCAGGCTCCACGCAGGTGTCCCCGGCGCACCCGCTCACGGGCGCGGACGCTGAGGCGACCCTCGACGAGCGCTATGAGGCGAGCGGCGGGGTCCTGCCCGAGATCCGCGCGGACCACTTCGCCGGCGACGTACGCACTGCTCTGGAGCAGCTCGCGCGCAGCACCGCTCTCGGCGCCCCGAGCCCGCGCTCCGGAGCTGCGGTGCCGGCCGCGCCGGCCTTCCCCTGCGATCCGGCCGCCTGGGGCGAGGGCACCCTCCTGCCGGTGACCTACGAGGGGGCGTCCGCGGTCCTCGCGCTGCGCCCGCCGACCGGCGACAGCCAGGTCGCCGACCTGCTCCGGTGCGGGACCGCCGAGGTGATCCGGTCGGTCACGCTGCCCGTCGGCTGACCTGCGATCCGCGCCCGGGGCCGGCCGCCGCTCACCCTGCGGCGCAGGCCCGGAGGGGAATCACCGTCGCCTACGATCGGTTGACATCCACGAGACCGACGCGCACCACCCAGCTACGAGAGGCACCCATGTCCCAGCCCCGCAACGTCATCATCATCGGCTCCGGCCCGTCGGGCTACACCGCGGCGGTCTACGCCGCGCGGGCCAACCTGCAGCCGCTCGTGTTCGAGGGCTCGGTGACCGCCGGCGGTGCGCTGATGAACACCACCGAGGTGGAGAACTTCCCCGGCTTCCGCGACGGGATCATGGGCCCGGAGCTGATGGACAACATGCGCGCCCAGGCCGAGCGGTTCGGTGCTGAGCTGGTGGCCGACGACGTGGTGGAGGTCGACCTCACCGGCGACGTCAAGGTCGTCAGGACCGCGACCGACACCTACCACGCGAAGGCCGTCATCCTCGCGATGGGTTCCGGCTACCGCAAGCTCGGTCTCCCCCGTGAGGAGGAGCTCTCCGGCCGCGGCGTGTCGTGGTGCGCGACCTGTGACGGCTTCTTCTTCCGCGAGCAGCACATCGCGGTCGTCGGTGGCGGTGACTCCGCGGTGGAGGAGGCCACCTTCCTGACTCGGTTCGGCTCCAAGGTCTCCCTGATCGTGCGCCGCGACGAGCTGCGTGCCTCCAAGATCATGCAGGAGCGCGCCTTCGCCGACCCGAAGCTCGAGATCGTGTGGAACAGCGTGGTCGAGTCCATCAACGGCGCCGACCGCCTGGAGTCGCTCACGCTCAAGGACACCGTCACCGGCGAGTCCCGCGAGCTCGACGCGACCGGCCTGTTCATCGCCATCGGGCACGACCCGCGATCGGAGCTCGTGCGCGGCCAGGTCGATCTCGACACCGATGGCTACGTCGTCGTGGAGCACCCCTCCACCGGCACCAACCTGCCCGGCGTGTTCGCGGCGGGCGACCTGGTGGACCACGTCTACCGTCAGGCGATCACCGCCGCGGGCACGGGGTGCGCGGCCGCCCTCGACGCCGAGCGCTACCTCGCCGAGCTCGAGCACTCGGCCTCCGCCAGCGAGGCGCAGGCCAGGGCCGACGCCGAGGTCATCACCGAGCTGGCCCAGACCGCCGGCGCGTGACCGTCCCGGGGGCGGGAATGACCGCTCCCGTGCCGGTGTTGACCCGTCAAGCTTCCGCAACCGATTCGAGAGATCGAGAAGGGTGAGTCCCTCGTGGCTGACAACATCTCCGCTGTGACCGACGCCGAGTTCGAGCAGTCGGTGCTCAAGTCCGACAAGCCGGTCCTGGTCGACTTCTGGGCCGAGTGGTGCGGTCCCTGCAAGCAGGTCGCCCCGATCCTCGACGAGATCGCCGGCCAGCACGGCGACAAGATCACGTTCCTGAAGATGAACGTCGACGAGAACCCCGTCACCCCGTCGAACTACCGGGTGACCGGCATCCCGACCATCAACGTCTATCAGGACGGTGAGGTCGTGAAGTCGATCGTCGGCGCTCGCCCGAAGGCTGCGCTGCTCAACGAGCTCGCTCCCTACATCGGCTGAGCAAGCTCCGCCTACGCCGAAGCGGCGTCGTCCGGCTCGGGCCGGGCGGCGCCGCTTTTCGCATGCCTGGCACGCGTCACCGGCCCTCGCGCACCGGCCCTCTCGGGGCGGGTGCCGTCGGGTTGGGGGCCTTGTGCGGGCGCACCGCGCCGAGGATCCGCTCCACTGCGGCTTCGACCTCATCGCGCCACCGCACCGCCGTGCGCAGCTCCATCCGGTAGCGCGGAGCGGTGGGATGCGGCCGGTGGGTCTTGAAGCCCACGTGCGCGAGGAACTCGGCCGGAGCCGCACACCGGGCGCCGTGCAGGCGACTGGCCGGCCCGACGTCGCCGTACGCCTCGATCGCCGCGATCCCGCCTCGGGTGATCAGGTCGCGGGCCATGCCCTGGATCAGCATCCGGCCCAGTCCGCCCCCGGTGTGTGCCGGGTCCACGTGGACGGTCGTCAGCAGCACTGCGTCCGGTGAGATCGGCGCGGTGGGGAACGACGCGGAGCCGGGCACGAACGCCTCGGGCGCGTAGATCGCGTAGCCCGCCGGCCGGTCGTCGACCAGCACCACCCGGCCGCACGAGCCCCACTCCCGCATGACCTCGGAGATCCAGGCCTCCTTCTCCGCGGCCGCGTCCGCCGGGTCGATGGCGCGCCGCCGCACCGGGTCGACCTCCCAGAACAGGCAGTTGCGACACGGCGCATCGAGCTCGTCGAGCAGGTCCAGGGTGAGTCGCACGACCTTGCGGGACACCGCCGGCGCTCCTCCCTCGACTCCGCGCTGAGCCGATGTGACCAATCCGTGCCGTCCGCCACGACCTACCGGTGTGCGGACGAGCCCGTCATCGTTCATGCTAGAGGGACTATGGAGAACTCGCCGTCGCGCAGCCATCGGTCCCAGCCTGGGGGCCGCCTCGACCCCTACGTTGACCGGTACGCCGCACGTACGGCCGGCATGACGGCCTCCGAGATCCGAGCTCTCTTCGCTGTCGCCTCGCGGCCCGAGGTGGTCTCGCTCGCGGGTGGCATGCCGAACATCTCCGGCTTGCCGCTCGACGTGGTGGGAGGCGCGATCTCCGAGCTGGTCGCCACCGAGGGCCCCGTCGCGATGCAGTACGGCTCCGGTCAGGGCGTGCCCGAGCTGCGCGAGCAGATCACCGACGTCATGCGACTGGAGGGCATCGAGGCCCACGCCGATGACGTCGTCGTCACGGTCGGCTCCCAGCAGGCCGTCGACCTGGTCACCCGGGTGTTCTGCGACCCGGGTGACGTCGTGGTGTGCGAGGCTCCGTCGTACGTCGGTGCGCTGGGCGTGTTCAAGGGCTACCAGTGCGACGTGGTGCACGCGGAGATGGACGCCGACGGCCTCGTGCCGGAGGCGCTGCGCCAGGCGATCCGCGCCACGAAGGCGGCCGGCAAGACGATCAAGTTCCTCTACACGATCCCCAACTACCACAACCCGGCCGGCGTGACGCTCGCCGCCGAGCGGCGTCCCGAGATCCTCGAGATCTGTCGGTCCGAGGGCATCTTGATCCTCGAGGACAACCCTTACGGCCTGCTGGGCTTCGACCGCGAGCCGATGCGGGCGCTGCGCGCCGACGAGGCCGAGGGAGTCATCTACCTCGGCTCCTTCTCCAAGACCTTCGCCCCGGGCTTCCGGGTCGGCTGGGCGCTCGCTCCGCCGTCGGTGCGCGAGAAGCTCGTGCTTGCGCAGGAGTCGGCGACGCTGTGCCCGCCGCAGTTCAGCCAGATGGCCATCTCGGCCTACCTGTCGAAGCACGACTGGCAGGGCCAGATCAAGCAGTTCCGCGAGATGTACCGGGAGCGTCGCGACGCGATGGTGTCGGCGCTGGAGGACATGATGCCGGCCGCGTGCCGCTGGAACGTCCCGGACGGCGGCTTCTACGTCTGGCTGACCCTGCCTCCGGGCATCAACGCCAAGGCGATGCTGCCGCGTGCGGTCACCGCGCGCGTGGCCTACGTGCCGGGCACGGCGTTCTTCGCCGACGGCTACGGGTCCTCCGCGATGCGGCTCTCCTACTGCTACCCGACCCCCGAACGCATCCGCGAGGGCGTACGCCGTCTCGCCAGCGTCATCGAGGCCGAGATGGAGCTGCACGCCACGTTCGGCACCGACACCGCCTCGATGCCGGCCATCCGGGGCAAGGACTACGACGCGCCCGGCACCGACGTCTTCTGATCGGCACGCAGATGGCAGCTCCGTAGATTTGTCGACAAAGTGCTTTGTCGACAGATCACTAGAGCAACTTATCGCTGCGCCCGCTCCGGTCGATGAGGTCGACGATCCGACGCAGGTCGTCGACGGTGGCGAACTCGATGGTGACCTTCCCCTTGCTCCGGCCTAGGTCGACCTTGAC
>JAPSKJ010000090.1 GCA_031177735.1 Nocardioides sp. | reverse complement strand
GGGTGGGCTCCGGCGGTCGCGGGTGCGCTCACTGGGTGTGGATCACAGCGGGCGGTTGTAGGGGTCGTTGCCCTCCACGCTGGTCTCGCTGACCTGCGCCCGGCCGGCCGAGTCGGTGGTCCGCGTCACGGCGGTGGCGCGTCGGCGCGAGGCCATCATCGCGATGGAGATCAGCGCCACCGCCAGGCCGCCGAGCACCAGGATCCAGCCCAAGGCGTCGTCTCCGACACCTGGGATGTCGACTTCGAGCGCGTAGATCAGGATCAGTCCGAGGATGATCAGGACGATGCCGCTTCCGATACCCATGGTCAGGCTCCCTTCGTAGGGCACTCGGGGCCCTTGTCGGGGGCACCGGTGCCCGGAACGGGCGAACTGAAAACGGTGACGCCTGGTCAGCGTGCCTCGACCAGCCACGAGGGCGCGCATCCGAGAGCGCTTTCGACGAGTGATGAAGCCCCTCATCCGCGGTCGCGGCCGGGGGGAGGCCGCCCCACGCCGCGCTCGAGGGGAAGCCGCGACCGGGGTCGCCTGACGCCTGCGGAAAAGACGAAACCCCCGCCGGGCCGGCGGGGGTCTTCGCTCTCGGGACCGTGGTCGGGGTGACAGGATTTGAACCTGCGGCCTCTTCGTCCCGAACGAAGCGCGCTACCAAGCTGCGCCACACCCCGATCCGTGGGTCCGGCCGGGGCCGGGCTCACAAGCACGGGAGCATACCGGAGCAGGGACACGCACTCGTAATCGGGGCTCAGCCCCGTGGCGGCGTTGCCGGCACCAGCGTGAGCAGGGTCGCCTCGGGACGGCAGGCGACCCGGACCCGGGTGTAGGGCGAGGTGCCGAGGCCGGCCGAGACGTGCAGCCAGGAGGACCCGCGGTCCCCCGGGCGGGAGTCGGCCGGGTGGCGGTGCAGGCCCCGGGCCCGGGCCGGGTCGAGGTCGCAGTTCGTGGTGAGCGCACGGCCACCGGGGAGGCACACCTGCCCGCCGTGGGTGTGCCCGGCCAGGATGGCGTCGTAACCGTCGGCGGCGAACTGGTCGAGCACACGCAGGTACGGCGCGTGCGCGACGCCGAGCCGGAGGTCGGCCTCCGGGTCGGCGGGGCCGGCCACCCGGTCCAGGCGGTCGAGCTCCAGATGCGGGTCGTCGACGCCCGCGAAGGCGAGCCGCAGGCCGCCGACCTCGAGGGTCGCACGGGTGTTGGTGAGGTCGGCCCAACCCGCCTTGTCGAACCCGGCGACCAGGTCCCGCCAGGGCAGCTGCGCCCCGTCGGTGTGGCGCTTGCCGTCGTCGGGAAGGAGGTACTTCAGCGGGTTGCGGAGCCTGGGGGCGTAGTAGTCGTTGGAGCCCAGCACGAACACGCCGGGCACGTCGAGCAGGGTGCCGAGCGAGTCGAGCAGCGCCGGCACCGACTGCTGGTGGGCCAGGTTGTCGCCGGTGTTGACCACGAGATCGGGCCGCAGCAGCGCGAGACCGGAGAGCCAGTCCCGTTTGCGCTGCTGCGCCGGGGTGAGGTGGATGTCGCTGAGGTGCAGCACCCGCAGCGGGTCGGCGCCCTGGGGCAGCACCGGCACGGTGACCTCACGCAGCACGAACCGCCGCGCCTCCGCCATCGCGTACGCCGTCAGCGCGCCGCCCCCGACGACGGCTGTGCCCACGAGGGCTGGGAGTATCCGGCTCGGAAGCATGCGGCAAGGCTGCCACAATGGCCGGCATGAGCCAGTTGAAGGACCGCCTCCGCGCCGACCTGACCGCCGCCATGAAGGGCCGCGACGAGGTGCGTGCCGGCACCCTGCGGATGGTGCTGTCGGCGGTGACCAACGCCGAGGTCGCCGGCAAGGTGGCCAGGGAGCTCAGTGACGAGGATGTCGTCGGCGTGCTCTCCGCCGAGGCCAAGAAGCGCCGTGAGGCGGCCTCCGCCTTCGCCGATGGTGGCCGCACGGAGATGGCCGAGAAGGAGCTGCGGGAGGCGGCGGTGATCGCCGACTACCTGCCTGCCCAGCTCACCGACGAGGAGATCGCCGGGATCGTCTCCCGCGCAGTCGAGCAGACCGGCGCCGCCGGTGAGGGCATGCGTGCGATGGGCAAGGTGATGGGCGTCGTACAGCCGCAGGTCAAGGGCCGGGCCGACGGTGCCGCCGTCGCGGCCGAGGTCAAGCGCCAGCTCGGCGCCTAGGACGTCCTCGCGCCGGGGCTAGGGCGCGACCAGCTCGCGCCCGGCCCGGTTGCCCTTCTTGCCGCCCCCGGTGCGCTCGGGTCCGGAGGAGACGTAGATCGTCACCGGCGACCCCTGCGCCGCCTGCGAGCTGGGCCAGGTGTAGGCGACCCGGCCGGCCCGCAGCGAGTCGGGCCGGTAGCCGCCGTTGATCAGGGTGAACCCGGCGCCGGTGATGGTGGCGCTGGCCTCCTCGACGCTCATCCCGCGGACGTTGGGGATGTCGGCGAGCACGCCCTGGATCTGGGTCGGGTCGGGCTCGACGAAGTCGACCGCGTCGAGACGGTCGTCGACGACGTGCATCGCCGCGGACCACATCGGGCCGGCGAAGCCGGAGCCGGACGCCGAGGAGATGTAGTTGCCGCCGATCGACTGGCCGACCAGTCCGATCGGCTGTCCGAACTCGTTGGCGCCCGCGATCATCGCGGCGGTGGCGACCTGGGGGGTGTAGCCGACGAACCACACCGCCTTGCCGTCCTGCGTGGTGCCGGTCTTGCCGGCCGAGGGCACCCGCACGCCGTCGGCGTTGGTGAGGTAGGTCTGGCCGATGTCGTAGCCGAACCCGCCGGGCTCGTTGACGCCGCGCAGCACGTCGTTGACACCGTCGGCGACGGCCTGCGGCATCACCTGCGTGCACTGCGGGTCGTACTTCTTCACCACGTTGCCGGCCGCGTCGAGGATCTCGGTCACCGGTCGCGAGGAGCAGTGCAGGCCACGGGAGCCGAAGGTCGCGTAGGCCTCGGCCATCTCCAGCGGGCTGACGTCGACGACACCGAGGGTGAACGCGGGCGTGCGCTCCAGGCCGTTGCCCTGGCCGTCGCCGTTGGGGCGGGTGAGCTTCACGCCCATGGAGACCGCGAGGTTGAACGGGTCGCACACCCCGGTGCGCTGCATCAGCTGGACGAAGAAGGTGTTCACCGACTCCCGGGTGCCGGTGTAGAGGTTCTTGGCGCCGCTGGTGGTGGAGTTGCCGACCGGCCACTCACCGACGAAACCGGGCTCGCCCTCGCAGTTGGTGAAGTCGCTGAGGTCGAAGGTCATCTGCTCGGGCGAGTTGATCGAGGTCGTCAGCGGGATGCCCTGGCGGATCGCCGTGGCCAGGGTGAACGCCTTGAAGGTCGAGCCGGCCTGGAAGCCCGCGGAGTCGCCGTACTCCTGGGGGACGACGTAGTTGAGGAACGTCTCACCGGCCTTCTTGTTGCGGCCCATCGGGCGCGACTGCGACAGCGCGAGGACGTTGCCGGTGCCGGGCTCGACGAGCGCCATGCCGCCGATCGCCTGGTCGGTGGGGTAGACGTGCTCGGAGACCGCCGTGTCGGTGGCCTTCTGGTGCTCGAGGTTGAGCGTGGTCTTGATCGTGAGGCCGCCCGACTTCAGCAGCGTCTCGCGCTCCTCCTTGGTCTTGCCCAGGGAGGGGTCCTCGAGGAGCCAGTTGATGACGTAGTCGCAGAAGAACGGCGCGGTGGAGTTCACGCAGCCGTTCTGGTTCTCCTGCACGTCGAGCCCGAGGTCCTGGTCCTTGAGCTGCTCGGCCTCGGCACGGGGGATCACGCCGAGCTCGGCCATCCGGTCGAGGACGACGTTGCGGCGCTCGAGGGCACGGTCGGGGCTGTTGGTCGGGTCGTACGCCGTCGGGTTCTGCACCAGGCCGGCCAGCATCGCCGATTGGCGGACGTCGAGGTTCTTGGCGTTGACGCCGAAGTAGTGCTGGGCGGCGGCCTGGATGCCGTATGCGCCGTCGCCGAAGTAGACGGTGTTGAGGTAGCGCTCGAGGATCCAGTCCTTGGTGTGGGTCTCCTCCAGCGCGATCGCGTAGCGCAGCTCCTTGAGCTTGCGGGCATAGCTGTCCTCGGTCGCGGCGGCGCGCTCCTCCTCGGTCTGCGCCTGGTCGAGGAGGGTCTGCTTGACCAGCTGCTGGGTGATCGACGAGCCGCCCTGCACGACGTCGTCGGAGGCCTGGTTGGTGATGAACGCGCGCAGCGTGCCCTTCAGGTCGAGCGCGCCGTGCTCGTAGAAGCGGTAGTCCTCGATGGCGACGATCGCCTCGACCATCCTGCGCGAGATCTGGTGCAGCGGACGGATCACCCGGTTCTCGTCGAAGATCTGGGTGATCTCCTTGCCGTTGGCGTCGAGGATGCGGGTGCGCTGGGCCAGCGCGCCGGTCTCGAGCTCCTCGGGCAGCTCGTCCATGCCGTTGGCGACGTTGCTCGCGCCCATGCCGACCACGCCGGCGAACGGGATGGCGAGTCCGGCCACGACGACGCCCAGGACGGCGGCGACGGCCAGCATCGCCCCGAGGTGGGTGAGCACTCGGGCCGGTGGCAGCTGGTCGACTGGGGGGCGGCGGCGCATGGCTTCAGGGTACGGGACCCGCGGGGAGGCTCCCGAGTCCACGCGGTGGTAGCACATCTGGGCCTCTACGCCGCGGTAGTGCGAAGGAACTAGTCATTTTGGGCCATGGAACTTGGGTCAATCGAGTCTGTCTTCTAGGGCGTGCGGCCTTTACGTTTGCTACACGGGAACAAAGTCGGATTCGTCGTCGTGGGGACAGGCGGTCCGGCAACACAGTGGGGACACACAATGTGGGTTGAGGATTGGACACCGAAGGCTGCCTGCCGTCAGGCGCAGCCCGATCAGTTGTTCGTGCGCGGGGCCGAGCAGAACAAGGCCAAGCAGGTCTGCGCCGGCTGCCCGGTGCGCACCGAGTGCCTGGCCGAGGCGCTGGACAACCAGATCGAGTGGGGCGTGTGGGGCGGGATGACCGAGCGTGAGCGCCGTGCGCTCCTGCGGCGCAAGCCGAGCGCTTCGTGGCGCGCCGTGCTCGAGGCAGCGCGCAAGGAGTCCGCGAACGCCTGAGCTCAGGCGCTCGCCTCGCCGGCGAGCAGCGCCCCGATCCGGCGCAGGCCGTCGAGGTCGTGCACGTCACCGGCGAGCGCGGGCACGACGGCGGTCGCGACACCGGGGTGCGCGGCGGCGAACCGGTCACGCAGCTGAGCCTCGCGGGCGACCAGCCGCGCCCGGTCCGCGTGCAGGCGGAGGAGGCCGGCGGTCACCGACTCCGGATCGTCGCGACGCAGCCGCTCGGCTGCCGCCAACGCTCCCTCGGCCGACAGGCCGCTGCCCTGGGGTGAGGGGCTGGCGCGGTTGACGATGAGCCCCGCCAGCGGCATCTGGTCGCCGCTGAGCCGCTCGACGAAGTACGCCGCCTCGCGCAGTGCGTCCGGCTCGGGAGCCGCGACGACGAGGAAGGCGGTGCCCCGGGCCTGTAGCAGCGCGTAGGTCTGCTGCGCTCGCTGCCGGAAGCCGCCGAAGACGGTGTCGAGGGCGGCGACGAAGGTCTGCATGTCACGCAGGAACTGCCCGCCCAGGACCTTGCTCAGGGTGTTGGTGATGACGGAGAACCCGGCGCTCATCAGCTTCGCCGGGCCGCGCGCCGGGGTGAGCAGAAGCCGGATGAACCGGCCGTCGAGGAAGCTGGAGAGCCGCTCCGGCGCGTCGAGGAAGTCCAGGGCGCTCCGGCTCGGCGGGGTGTCGACGACGATCAGGTCGAACGCACCCTCGCCCTCGGGATCGTGGCGGGCCCGCTCCACGGCGTCGCGGTGGAGCTGCCCCAGCTTCTCCATCGCCATGTACTCCTGGGTGCCGGCGAACGAGCTCGACAGCGCGATGTAGAAGGGGTTCTCCAGGATCTGCTTGGCCTTCTCCGGGCTCGCCTGCGACTCCACGACCTCGTCGAAGGTCCGCTTCATGTCGAGCATCATCGCGTGCAGGCTGCCCCGGCCGCCGCCGGCGCCCGGCACCGGCCGCGGCACGTTGTCGAGCTGGCCGATGCCCATCGACTGGGCCAACCGGCGGGCCGGGTCGATGGTGAGGACGACGACCTTGCGGCCGCGCTCGGCGGCGCGCAGCGCGAGGGCGGCACTGGTGGTCGTCTTGCCGACGCCACCGGAGCCGCAGCACACGATGATGCCGGTGGCCGGGTCGTCGATCAGCGCGTCGACGTCCAGCCTCGGGGCCGGCGTGCTGCGCGGCGTGGCGAGCGGGCCGACGCGCGGCTTGGCGGTGCTCATCCCAGTCCCTGCTCCTTCAGCATCCCGGCCAGCTCGTAGAGCCCACCCAGGTCGACGCCCCCGGCCAGGCGGGGCAGCTCGTAGGTCGGCACACCCAGCGCCGCGACGACCTCCCGCTGGGAGTCCTCCAGTGTGCGCCGCTCGGCGTGGTCGGCCGCCTCCGCGATCAGGCCCGCGACGAGCGGCTCGTCGACCTCCACCCCGGCAGCGGCCAGGTCCTTCTCGATGCGGTCGGCCTCGAGGCGGCCCTCCCGGGCGGCGGCCAGGTCGACGTCGGAGAGATCGCGCGGCCGGACCAGGTTGACCACGACCCCACCCACCGGCAGTCGTGCGGAGCGCAGCTCGCCGATGGCGTCGGCGGTCTCCTGCACCGGCATCTCCTCGAGCAGGGTGACCAGGTGCACGGTGGTCCGCGGGGAGCGGAAGAGCGTCATCATCGTGTCAGCCTGGGTCTTGATCGGACCCATCTTGGCCAGGCCCGCCACCTGTTCGCTGACGTTGAGGAACTGGGTGATCCGCCCGGTCGGCGGCGCGTCCAGCACCACGGCGTCGTACTGCATGGCGCCCCTGTTGCGGCTGTTGCGCTGGACCGCCTCGAAGACCTTGCCGGTGAGCAGCACGTCGCGGACACCGGGAGCGATCGTGGTCGCGAACTCGACCACGCCGAACCGGTCGAGCGCCTTCCCGGCTCGGCCGAGCTTGTAGTACATCGCGAGGTACTCCAGCAGGGCCGCTTCGGCATCGATGTGCAACGCGTAGACGTTGCCCGGCGCGCCGCCGTGGTGGCTCAGGCCGGTCGCGATCCGGCGCTCGGCGTAGGGCAGCGGGTCGACGTCGAACATCCGGGCGATCCCCTGGCGGCCCTCGACCTCGCAGAGCAGCACGTTCTTGCCGTGGCTCGCCAGCGCCAGGGCGAGGGCGGCCGCCACCGTCGACTTCCCGGTGCCGCCCTTGCCGGTCACGACATGCAGCCGCACCCCTGGCCAGTCCGTCATGGATCTGGACAATAGCCACTCGCCCGCGGGCGGGTGCGCTGCCTAGGGTGAGCAGCATGACGGCGGCAACCTTCAAGCAGCTGGTCATCGACGCCAACGACCCCGTCCGGCTGGGCCGGTTCTGGGCAGGCGTGCTCGGTCTGCAGCCGGGCGAGCCGGACGAGGGCTGGCTCCCGCTCAGGGGTCCCGAGCCGCAGCACACCATCTACCTCCAGACGGTGTCCGAGCCGGTCACGGTCAAGCAACGGGTGCACCTGGACGTGTACGCCGCCGGCGTGGACGACGTGCTCGAGCTCGGCGCGACCCCGGTCGACCTGGAGTCGTTCCGGTGGCAGGTGCTGCGTGACCCGGAGGGCGGGGAGATGTGCGTCTTCGAGCGTGACGACGTGCCCGCCTACCGCCTCTACGAGGTCTGCGTCGACAGCCACGACCCGCCGCGGATCGCGCAGTGGTGGGCCGACCTCCTCGGCGGCACCGTCCAGCACCACGACGGCGACGACGAGCAGTGGTCGTGGATCGAGGGCATCCACGGGGCGCCGTTCACGGCCATGGTCTTCGACAAGGTGCCGGAGCCGAAGACGGTGAAGAACCGCATCCACTGGGACGTCACCGCGCCGGATCTCTCGCTGCTCACCGGGGACGGCGCACGGATCCTGCGCGAGCCGACCGG
>JAPSKJ010000003.1 GCA_031177735.1 Nocardioides sp. | reverse complement strand
TCGTACACCTACTACAAGGTCGACGCCACCACGGTCGCCGCGTGCGGGACCGACGCCTTCGGCGTCCAGCGGCTCAACTGCAGCCCCTGGGGCGCGCTGGAGTCCGCCGTGGCGACGGGCGTGGGTCAGGTCACCGTCAGCGGGTGGGCGATGGACCCCGAGCAGACCGCCGGGCCGGTGGAGTACTCCTGGCTGATCGACGGCACGGGCAACCAGGGCGGGAACAGCGGCTACGCCAACCAGCCGCACGGCGCGGTCCCGGCCAGCTCCCTTCCTGCGGGCAACTTCGGGTTCAGCCGCACCATCAGCGTGCCGAGCGGCACCCGGACGATCTGCCTGTACCTGCACGACGGCGGCAACTACGGGCGCAGCCTGACCATGAACTGCGCGACCGTCAACGTGCCGGCGCCACCGCTGCCGCCAACCGCGTTCCCGAGCGCCCCGCGCAAGGTGAAGGCCGTCGCGAAGCAGGGCAAGGCGGTGGTCAAGTGGAAGGCGCCCGCCTCCAGCGGGGACGGTCCGGTGACCGAGTACGTGGTGCTGGCGAGCACCGGCCAGAAGGTGAACACGAAGAAAACGAAGGCTGTCGTGCGACGGTTGAAGCCGGGCAAGAAGGTCACCTTCACGGTGACGGCGTACAACAAGTTCGGCGCCGGCGCGGAGAGCAAGCGCACGAAGAAGGTCCGGATCCGCCGCTGACGCAAAGAGTGGCACCAAGTTGTCGGTGGCAACATCGGGCAATCCTTTGCTGAACGTCGGTTGAAGTTTCTAGGGTTTACCGTGTGATTGAGGTACAGGAGATCCGCATCGACCCCGAGACGCGACGCGCATGGCGCGGCGAGGAGGAGATCACGCTCTCGCGCAAGGAGTTCGACCTCGTCCACGCGCTCATCGCGCGAGCGGGCGACATCGTCACCCGCGAGGAGCTGATGCGGGAGGTGTGGCACGCGAACTTCTGGACCTCGTCCAAGACCATCGACGTCCACCTGGGCTGGGTGCGCCGCAAGCTCGGTGACGACAGCCGCCACCCGCACCTGATCACCACGATCCGCGGCAAGGGCCTGCGGTTCGAGAAGGGCGAGACCGCGGTCGCCAGCTGACGCAGCAGCGTCGCACGGTCCGCGCAGGGGTTTGCCCCCCGCGGACGCGGGAACCCTTGGTCGGGACATGTAGGACTACATGGCCAGCGACCAACGACCCGGGGGTTCTCTCGACCATGTCGGCTGCCCGCTCCGCCGTACGCCGCAGCGCCGTTCTCCTCGCACTGGTGCTGACCCTGTCCGGACTCTCCGGGCTGGGCCCGGTGGCGCCCGCCTCGGCCGCGGTGCCCGCCGACGGGGCCACGTTCAAGGCTCCCGACGGCCGGTGGTACCGCATGGCCGGTCGCGCGCCCATCCTGATCGTGTCCTGGGGCAACGTCGGCATGACCGCGGCGCCGACCAACCCGGCCGAGCCGCCGACGGCCACCGAGTGGAACGTGCTGAAGACCCGCAAGCCGGTCAACAACACGGTGGTCTACACCCAGATCGGGTCGGGAGCGCGGGCCTACTACCGGATCATCGGCGGCGCGGCTGTGCGCTCCACCGACACCAGCGGCGGGGTCCGGGTCGACCCGACCACGATCAGCCGAGCCGGTGGCGCCGTGCCCTACGCCAACCTGGCCAAGTACGTGCCCAACAACACCTACTTCAAGGTGGGTGCCCAGACCTACCGGGTCGTGGAGAGCGGACGCCACTACGCCTACTCCGGCACGCCGTCCGGCACCTTCACGGGGGTCAGCACCGCCGCGCTGACCACCTGCAGCGGGCTGCAGTGCGAGCCGTGGGGCGTCTTCGAGTCGATCACCGGCGGCGAGCAGCAGGTCCGGGTCACCGGCTGGGCGATGGACTCCGGCACCACCGAGCCGGTGTCCATCGGCTACACGATCGACGGCGGGGCGGCGGGGTCGGTGGACCGGGCGGCCACCCGGCCGCACGCGGCCGCCGCCAAGCGCTATCCCGGCAGCCGACCGCAGGGCTTCGACCTGACCATCCCGGTCCCGGCCGGCGCGGTGCCGCGCACCATCTGCCTGTTCGCCCAGAACGCCGGCGACACCGCCGGCCGGCAGCAGCCGCTCTCCTGCAAGTCGGCCACGGTCACCGCGCCCGCCCAGGCCACGACCGCCGCGCCCGGGAAGGTCGGCAAGGTCAAGGCGAAGCCGAAGCGCGGCAAGGCGGTGCTGAAGTGGAAGGCCCCGTCCACCGGAGGCCCGGTCGACTACTACCAGGTCAAGGCCAGCAACGGCGCCCGCGTGAAGACCAAGGGACCGGTCACCAAGGTCGTGTTCAAGAAGCGGCTGCGGCCCGGCCAGCGGGTGAGCTTCCGGGTGTGCGGCTACAACAGCGTCGGTGGCCTGGGCGAGTGCAGCCGCAAGTCGAAGAAGGTCCGGATCCGCTGAGCCGGGTGCCCCCGGCGACTCGCTAGGGTTTCTGCCGTGCCCGACCCCTCCGCCGGACCTGCGCCGACCCTCGCCGTCATCGGTGGCGGCCAGCTTGCTCGGATGATGGCCCCGCCCGCGATCGAGCTCGCGCTACCCCTGCGCCTGCTCGCCGAGGCCGAAGGCGTCTCCGCGGCCCAGGTCATCCCCGACCAGATCGTCGGTGACTACACCGACCTGACCACCCTCCGCCGGGTGACCGAGGGCTGCGCCGTGGTCACCTTCGACCACGAGCACGTGCCCACCGCGCACCTGCGGGCGCTCGAGGCCGACGGCGTCGCGGTGCGGCCGGGCCCCGACGCGCTGGTCCACGCGCAGGACAAGGCCGTGATGCGCGCCCGGTTGGGTGAGCTCGGCGTCCCGTGCCCACGCAACGCCGTGGTCGGTTCCCCCGAGGAGGTCGAGCGGTTCGGCTTCCCGGCCGTGCTCAAGACGACCCGTGGTGGCTACGACGGCAAGGGCGTGTGGGTCGTCCGGTCGGCTGCGGACTGCGCCGAGCCGTTCGCCGCGGCGCAGCGGGCCGGCGTCGAGGTCCTCGCTGAGGAGCTGGTCGACTTCCGGCGCGAGCTCTCCGCGCTCGTGGCCCGCTCCCCGAGCGGTCAGGCGGCGGCGTACCCCGTCGTGCAAACCACCCAGCAGGGCGGGATCTGCCACGAGGTGATCGCGCCCGCCCCCGACCTCGCGCCGGAGCTGGCCGCCCAAGCACAGCAGATGGCGCTGCGGATCGCCGGCGAGCTCGGCGTGACCGGCATCCTCGCCGTCGAGCTCTTCGAGACCACCGACGGACGCATCCTGGTCAACGAGCTCGCGATGCGGCCGCACAACACCGGCCACTGGAGCCAGGACGGCGCGGTGACCTCGCAGTTCGAGAACCATCTGCGTGCCGTGATGGACCTCCCGCTCGGCTCGCCGGCGCCCCGTGCCCGGTGGACCGTGATGGTCAACATCCTCGGCAGCGACGACCCCGACGTGGGGCGGCTCTACGACGGCTACCCGCACGCCCTCGCCCGCGACCCGCACCTGCGCGTGCACCTCTACGGCAAGCAGCTGCGTCCGGGCCGGAAGGTCGGTCATGTCAACGCCTACGGCGACGACCTCGACGACTGCTTGGAGCGGGCCCGGCACGCGGCGGCGTGGTTCCGTGGCGACCTCGGAGATGAGAGTGAGTGAGATGACGGCTCGAGTGGGCATCGTGATGGGGTCCGACTCCGACTGGCCGGTCATGGAGGCCGCAGCGGAGGCGCTGCGGGAGTTCGACGTCGCCTTCGAGGCCGACGTGGTCTCCGCCCACCGGATGCCCGAGGAGATGATCGACTACGGCAAGCAGGCGGCCGGCCGCGGACTCTCGGTCATCATCGCGGGTGCGGGCGGGGCCGCCCACCTGCCCGGCATGCTCGCGGCGGTCACCCCGCTCCCGGTGATCGGTGTGCCGGTGCCGCTGAAGTACCTCGATGGCATGGACTCCCTCCTCTCCATCGTGCAGATGCCCGCGGGGGTGCCGGTCGCGACGGTCGCGATCGGCAACGCGCGCAACGCGGGCCTGCTCGCGGTGCGGATCCTGGCGGCCTCCGACCCGGCGCTGCAGGAGCGGATGGTGGAGTTCCAGGCCTCGCTCAAGCAGGCGGCGCAGGCGAAGGGCGAGTCCGTAAGACGGGCCGCCAGCGGACCGACCAAGCTCGGCTTCTGACCCGACCATGGGCCGGCCCGAGCAGCGCCTGACCGCGAGGTTGCGCGGTCGGGCGGTCGGGCTCGACGTCGCACGCTGCCTGGCCCTGCTCGGCATGGTCGCCACGCACGTGCTCGACGAGCGGACGCCGACGGGTGAGCTGACCTCGGCGCAGTGGCTGGCCGGTGGCCGGGCCTCCGCGCTGTTCGCCGTCCTCGCCGGGGTCAGCATCGCCCTGGTGACCGGCCGCCGCACGCCGGTCCGGGGCGCCGAGCGGCTCGCGGTGAGCGCCGGGCTCGCTGTCCGTGCCCTGCTGATCGCGCTGTTGGGGCTCGTGCTCGGCGGCCTCGGCACCGGCATCGCGGTGATCCTGACCTACTACGGGGTGCTGTTCCTGCTCGGACTGCCGTTCGCAGGGCTGCGGGCCCGGTGGTTGGCAGCGCTCGCGGCGGTCTGGGTCGTGGCGGGACCGGTGCTGTCCCACCTCGTGCGACCCGACCTGCCCGAGCGGGGCTGGGAGAGCCCGCACCTGGAGCAGCTCGCGGACCCCGCGCGCCTGGTGAGCGAGCTGCTCCTCACCGGCTACTACCCGGCCGTGCCGTGGCTGGCCTACCTGCTCGCCGGGATGGCGATCGGCCGCGCCGACCTGGGCAGCCGTGCCGTGGCGGCCGGGCTCGCGGCGGGCGGCCTGCTCACGGCGTACGCCGCCACGGCGGTGTCCCACGCGCTCACCGCGCGCCCTGGCACGCTCGCGGTGCTGCGGGCCGAGGGCGGCAGCCCGGAGGTGCTCGACGACATCGCCACCGGGATGTTCGGCACCACGC
Organism: Nocardioides sp.; assembly: GCA_031177735.1. Lineage (GTDB taxonomy): Bacteria > Actinomycetota > Actinomycetes > Propionibacteriales > Nocardioidaceae > Nocardioides. The sequence continues at coordinate 29,665 of JAPSKJ010000003.1, read as the reverse complement.
CCACCGGCGGCAGCTGGGAGTGGCTGCTGGTGGTGGCGCCGCACTCGGCGACGCCGTTCGACCTGGCCCAGACCCTGGGGAGCGCGTGCGGGGTGATCGGGCTGTGCCTGCTGGTGGTGGGCGCGCTGCCGCGGGTGGCGAGCCTCGGCGTGGCCGTCTTCTTCGGCGCCGGCGCGATGACCCTCACCCTCTACTCGCTGCACGTCGTCATGCGCACCGGCGCGGTCTGGCCCCCGGAGCGACCGGACACCTACGTGTGGCACGTGCTGGTGCTGCTCGGCATCGGTGCGGTCTTCGCCGCGCTGGGCCTGCGCGGGCCGCTGGAGACGATCGCCGGTGCACCCGTGCGTGGGCTGCGTGCACTCGTCGCGGGTGGGTACCGCCGGGCATGAGCACCGTGCCGGGTCAGCAGCCCGACCCCCCTGCCCAGGAGCCGGACCGGAGGCCCACTCCTGACACGGCGCCCGACGCGGCGCCCGACGCGGAGCCGCAGCCCGGCCAGGAGCCGGCGTCCGAGCCGCCGGACTGAGCGCGAGCCGCTCAGGCGTGCGGGCTCAGCGGCGCCACTCGATGGCGGGGCAGGTGTCCATGACCATCCGCAGGCCAGCCCGGACGGTGCGCTCGAACGCGCCGGCGTCGATGACGCCGAGCTGGAACCACACCCCCTTGGCGCCGATCTCGACCGCCTCGTCGGCGAACTGCCCGGCCGCCTCGGAGCGCCGGAACACGTCGACGACGTCGATCGGGAAGGGAACGTCGGCGAGCGTGGGGTAGGCCTGCTCGCCCAGCACGGTCAGGTCACCGCCGGCGGCGTCGGGATGGATGGGGACGATCCGCTTGCCGCGCTGCTGCAGCAAGGACGCGATGGAGTAGGCGGTGCGGCCGCGGTCGCCCGAGAGGCCCACCACCGCCCAGGTGTCCCACTCCTCCAGCATCAGCCGGATCGCCTCGGGGTCCTGCCAGTTGGTCGTGGCGGTCGTGCTCATGTCCCTGACAGTAGCGCCGTCGCGGTGGACGGCCGTGTGGGCCCACGCGGGTCCGGAGCGGATCACCGGTACCGTGCGGGCCATGGTGCAACCGATCGAGATCAGCGCTCCTGAGGGCCTCGCGGAGGCCTACCTGGCCGGCAGCGGCGGGCCCGGCGTCCTGTTCTACATCGACGCGATCGGCCTGCGTCCGCGCATCGCGGAGATGGTCGACCGGATCGCCTCGTGGGGGTACGTGGTGCTCGCGCCGAACGTCTTCTACCGCGACGGCACGGCCGAGCAGCTCGCGCCTCGGGCCGACCTGCGGGTGCCGGAGAACCGGGCGGCGTACTGGTCGACGTCAGGGGCGATGGAGCGCGTCCGCGCCTACACGCCCGAGCGCGCGGCCGCCGACGCGGAGGCGTTCGTCGCGGAGCTGCTCGAGCGCGCCGGCGGTGGGCCGATCGGTACGACGGGCTACTGCATGGGCGCCCGCCTGGCGACCCGCCTCGCCGGCCAGTTCCCCGAGCTGGTCAAGGCGGTCGGCGGCTGGCACGGCGGGGGACTGGTCGCCGACGGACCGGACAGCCCGCACCTGGCGATCGAGGCGGCCACGGCGCAGTTCGCCTTCGGTCACGCCGACCACGACCGCTCGATGCCGCCGGAGGCGATCGAGGCGCTCGGCGCGACGTTGGCAGTGACCGGCCGGCCGTTCCTCAACGAGGTCTTCGCCGGGGCGGAGCACGGCTACACCATGGCGGACACCTCGGCGTTCCACGCCGAGGCCACCGAGCGGCACTTCACCGAGCTGGAGGCGCTCCTGGCCCGGACCCTGCGGTAGCGGCCCTCAGCCGCGACCGGCGTCGGACTCCCGATCGCCCTCGAGCCGCTCGGAGTCGGTGAAGTTCACCTGCTCGTCGGGGTCCTCGTCGAGGCGCTCGACCGCGTCCGCCTCCTCGATCCCCTCCTGGGCCGGCACGCCCTGGATCTCCACCGGACGGTCCTCGTCTGCGCTGAACACCATGCCGACCGGTACCCCCGTCAGGTCGGGAACACCCGGGGCGTCTGGGACGCCTTGCTCGCGAACGACGGCGTCCGCTTCTCCTTGAACGCCGCCACGCCCTCCTTGCCGTCGCCGATCGAGGCGTAGAACATCGCCAGCGAGTCCGAGAGGTGCGCCTCGAGAGGGTCGGCGGCGGCGCTGTTGCGGTAGAGCAGCTGCTTGGCGAGCGCCAGGGCGACCGGTGAGCGGTCCACGACGAAGGACCGAGCCAGCTCGACCGCCGCGGGGACGAGGTCGTCGGGCTCGTGCAGGCTGCGCACGAGCCGGCCCTCGAGGGCCTGCTCGGCGGAGAGGATGTCGGCGGAGTAGACCCACTCCAGCGCCGTCGGCAGGCCCACGATCCGAGGCAGGAACCAGCTCGAGCACGCCTCAGGAACGATGCCGAGCCGGCCGAAGACGAAGCCGATGCGTGCGCTGGTGGAGGCCAGGCGCAGATCCATCGCCAGCGTCATCGTCGCCCCGATGCCGACCGCCGGGCCGTTGATGGCGGCGATGGTGGGCTTGCCGAGGGCATGGATGGCGAGGGTGACCCGGCCGCCGGTGTCCCGGACGCCGTCGGCGTACTCCGGTGAGTCGAAGTGCTCCCGGAGCGACTCCGGGGTGGGGGAGAGGGACTCGTCGAGCCCGAAGACGTTGCCCTCGGCGGAGAGGTCCATCCCGGCGCAGAAGGCGCGGCCGGCGCCGGTGACCACCACGGCGCGCACGTCGTCGGAGCGCGCCTCGCCGAGGAAGAACTGCTCCAGCTCACGGGCCATCGTCACGTTGAAGGCGTTGAGCTGGTCGGGCCGGGACAGGGTCAGCAGCCCGATGCCGTCGTCGTCGACCGCGAAGGTGAGGGTCTCGTAGCTCATGGCCGCATCATCCTGTGACGCTCTTGGGCAGCCCACTGGGGGTGCACAGTGACTTCGGGATGTCGTCGGTGGAGTCGGTGCGGATGTACTCGAACATCTGCTCCGCTCGCTCGTCGTCCCAGTTGACCGCCATGTCGGCGATCGGGATGCCGCAGGTCAGTCCGGCCTCCCCGTTGACCCGGGTCATCGCCATCGCCCACATGGCGGCGCGGAAGGGGGAGGCGCCCTCGCCGAACGCGAAGGAGTCCGGCACGGAGTGGTTGAGCTTCCAGTAGCGGACCGGGTTGATGACCGTCCACGGTGAGAGTGCCTTCTTGCCCACCGCCGAGACCACCTCGCGCTGCCGCGCGGCCCGGTCGATGTCACCGAGGCTGGAGGTCTTGCGCGAGCGGGCGTAGCCGAGCGCGGTCGCTCCGCCGACCTCCTGGCAGCCCTTCGTGATGTCGAGGTTGTTGGCGAGCGGGTCCTTCATGTCCTGCTTCGGGCAGACGGTGATGCCACCGACCGCGTTGACGATGCTGATCACCCCGCCCATGCCGATCTCGGCGTACTGGTCGATCCGGATGTCGGTGTTGTGCTCGATGGTCTGCGCGAGCAGCTCGGCACCGCCGTAGGCGAAGGCCGCGTTGATCTTGCTGGTGCCGTGACCCGGGATCTCGACCTGCGAGTCGCGCGGGATGGACATGAGCAGGTTGGGACCGGAGCCGGTGTGCAGCAGCATGATGGTGTCCGTGCGCGCGCCGATGTCGCCCCCGGTGCCCAGCCGCTGCTGCTGCTTCTTGGTCAAGCCGGCGCGCGAGTCGCTGCCGACCAGGAGGTAGGTGGTGCCGGGCTGGTCGTCCGGGCGGTCCCCGGCGGGCTCGAAGGCGACCTTGTTGACCTGGGTCCACACCATGACCGGCACCGCCACGAGGTAGACCACCCACGCGGCGAGGAGGAGCAGCACGACCCGCCGGATCAGCTTGGCGCGGGACCGGCGGGGCCGCCCCGGTCCGTCCGACGGCGGCCGCCCGCTCGGTCCACCCGGCGGCGGGGCCACCGGCGGAGGGCTCGGTGGGACCGGCGGGCGCGCCTGGGACTGGCGCGGCTGGGCGCGCATCACCCGGGTCTGCTCCTCGGCCGGGGGCTGCTTGCGGACCGGGCGGGTCGCATCCTCGGCGGGACGCTTGCCCGCCGGGTAGAGCCAGTCGAAGTCGTCGGACTCCTCGCCGCGATCCCCGCGGGGACGATCTGCCATGAGCCCAGACGCTACCGTGCGGGGTGTGACCGACCGTGGTGCGACATCCGCCGGCGGCGCCGCCATCGTGAGCGAGCGCACGCCGGCCTACTCCCGGGTCACCCTGGCCCAGATCATGCGGGCGACCGAGGCGAACCTGCTCGGCACGATCCACGGCGGTGAGATCGTCAAGATCGCCGACTCGACCGCCGGCACCGTCGGTCACCGGCACTGCGGCGGACCCGTCGTCACGGCCGCCGTCGACGAGATGGTCTTCCTGGCGCCCGTGCGGGTCGGCGACCTGGTCGAGACCTTCGGGCAGGTCAACTGGGTCGGGCGCACCTCGATGGAGGTCGGGGTCAGGATCGAGGCGCAGAGCTACAGCGACCCCGAGGCGCCCCGCGTGCACGTGGCCTCGGCGTACTTCGTGATGGTGCGCATCGACGAGGACCGACGGCCGGTGGCGATCCCGCCCCTGCGGGTGGAGACGCCGACCGACCAGCGGCGTCATCGCGAGGCGCAGATCCGCCGCGCACATCGCCTGGCCCGCCGGGCGGAGATCGAGCAGGGGCGCGGCTGAGGCGCCTGACCGCTCCTTCCCCCTGTTCCGCAGGGACGCGGTGGGAAATGTCAGGTACGCCGCCGCGAGTCGCTCCACGCTGTGGCTGCTGTGGCTGGTGATACTGGCGGGGCACATCCTTCCTGATCTTCCCCGCAGGAGTAGCACTCGATGGCGACCCTGGCACCGCCTCCCCTCACCCGGCCCCGACCCGCCCTCCGCACCGCTGAGGAGGAGCGGGCCGCACGCGTCCGGTTCCGCCGTGCGGTCGCCCTGCTGGTGATGACCCTGGTGCTGCCGGGCTCGGCCCAGCTGGTCGCCGGCAACAAGGAGGTCGGCCGCACCGCGCTGCGGATCTGGTTCGTGCTGCTGGTCGGCGGGGTCGGCACGGCGCTCACCGCCGGCCTGTGGCACCAGCTGGCGTTCTGGATCGTCTCCACGCCGTGGCTGCTCCTCGTCGTACGCCTGCTGCTCATCGCACTCGCCCTGGGCTGGGCCGCCCTCTTCGTCGACGCCTGGCGGATCGGCCAGCCGCTGTCGCTGATGCTCAACCACCGCCGCGTGATCATCGCGATCAGCGCGGTGATGGCCCTCGGCGTCGGAAGCACGCTGCTCTTCGGCGCCCACATGGTCAGCACCCAGCGCGGGCTGGTGCTCGCCCTCTTCTCCGGCAACGAGGTCACCGGCGCCCACGACGGCCGCTTCAACGTGCTGCTGCTGGGCGGCGACGCCGGCCAGGGCCGGTGGGGGCTGCGCCCGGACTCCATCACCGTCGCCTCGATCGACGCCCGCACCGGCCGCACCGTGCTGGTCGGCCTGCCGCGCAACATGGCCAACTTCCCGTTCGCCAAGGGCTCGGTGATGCGCGAGCAGTTCCCCGGCGGCTTCGACTGCGAGGGCTGCTACCTCAACGGCGTCAGCACGTGGGCGGAGGACCACAAGGAGCTCTTCGGCGACTCCGAGCACCCCGGGGTCGACGCCACCATCGACGCGGTCGAGGGCATCACCGACCTGAAGATCAACTACTGGGCCATGGTCAACCTCGAGGGCTTCAAGGACCTCGTCGACGCCGTCGGTGGGGTCACGCTCAACGTGCGCGACCGGATCCCGGTCGGCCTGCCGAGCGACGACTTCTACACCCACATCGAGCCCGGCGTGAAGAAGCTCGACGGCTTCGAGACGCTGTGGTTCGCCCGCGCGCGCTACGACTCCGACGACTACTCGCGGATGGCGCGCCAGAAGTGCGTGATGAGCGCGATGCTGCACCAGCTCAGCCCGCAGACGGTGCTCACCAACTTCTCGGCCATCGCCAAGGCCAGCTCGGCGATGGTCTCCACCAACGTGCCCCACAGCGAGCTCGACTACTTCATCGACCTCGCCCTGAAGGCGAAGAGCCAGAAGATCTCGACGGTCTCGCTGGTGCCACCGGCCGTCGACACGGCCGACCCCGACATCGCCGAGGTGCACGCGATGGTCGCCGCCGCGATCGACAAGGCGTCCGGTGAGCCGAAGGACGGCAAGCCGGCGCAGCAGGCCCCGACGGCTGACGTCGAGGCGAGTGCCGACGCCGACGCCGACGCCGACGCCGGCGGTGGCGCGCGGGCCGGCGGCGGTACGTCGGCCGAGCCGGCCACTCCCGACGTGGTGACCGGTGGCTCCATCGGCTCGCTCAAGACCGGCTACGCCGCCAACCAGGCCGAGGACCTCGGCGCGGTCTGCTGAGCGGCCGGGGCCGGCGCGAGCCGACCCGGCCGCACGCGGTTAGGGTGGCGCCCGTGACCGACGGCAGCCGCAGGATCATCGCCGTCGTCGTCACGTTCAACCGGCTCCCGCTGCTGCAGCGCCTGCTCGAGCGGCTCGACGGGGTCGACGCGCTCGACGAGGTGCTGGTGATCGACAACGCCTCCACCGACGGCACGGGGGAGTGGCTGACCGGTCTGGCCGATCGCAACGTCGGTGACGACCACCCGAGCGTGCCCGTCGTCGCGCGCACCCTGACCAGCAACACCGGTGGGGCCGGCGGGTTCGCCGCCGGCGTCGCGTGGGCGGTCGAGCGTGGGGCGGACCTGGTCTGGCTCATGGACGACGACGGCGTACCCGAGCCGGACTGCCTGGACCGGCTGCTCGCCGTCGAGGGCTTCGACTTCTGGGGCCCGGTCGTCGTCGACGAGGACCGCCCCGACCGGCTGGTCTTCCCGATCCGGCTCCCCGGCCGCACCCGCGTGGTGCACGGCATGGCCGACGTGGCCGCCGCCGCCCGCGACGGCGTTCTCGAGGACATCGTGATCCCGTTCAACGGCGTGCTGGTCACCCGCGCGCTGGTGGAGCGCATCGGTGTGCCACGGGCGGAGTTCTTCGTCTGGGGCGACGACCACGAGTACCGCCTGCGCGCCGAGCGCGCCGGAGCGCGGATCGCCACCGTGGTCGACGCCCGCTTCCAGCACCCGTCGGTCGGCAGCCTCGGCACGCCGATGATGTTCGGCCGCACCACCTACAACCACACCCCGAGCGACCTGAAGCACTACTGCATGGCCCGCAACAACACCGTCAACCTGCGCACCTACCGCGGCTGGCCGCACGTGATGTTCTTCCTGGTCAAGACGCTGTGGTTCTACACGTTCACCCGGCCCGAGCCGGCCCGGCTGGCGCTGAGCGCACGCGGGGCCTACGCGGGGCTGCGGGGGGACTTCACCGGGCACGAGAGGTATCTGCGTTGACGCTGGAGACCGTGGCGGTGGTGGTCGTCACCTACAACCGCGCCGACCTGCTGCGCAGCATGCTCGAGGGGCTGGGCCGGCTCGAGCGTCCCGCCGACGCGGTGATCGTGGTGGACAACGCCAGCACCGACCACACCGCCGAGGTGCTGGGGAGCAGCTCCCTTCCCGGGCTGCAGGTCGTGCGCAGCGAGGAGAACCTCGGCGGCGCCGGCGGGTTCCACCTCGGCGTGCGCACCGCCTACGAGCAGGGCTTCGACCGGATCTGGCTGATGGACGACGACGTCGTGCCGCACCCGACCTGCCTGGGCGTGCTGATGTCCTACGACCAGGACTGCCTGATGGCGGTGCGCGAGGACACCCGCGGGCGGCTGGTCGAGAAGGCCGCGACCCGGTTCGACCTCACCAACCCGCTGGCCATCCGCCCCAAGACGGGCATGGTCGAGACGGCGTACGGATCGCGCGAGGCGATGCCCGAGCTGGTCGAGGTCGAGAACGTCGCCTTCGAGGGCTTCATGGTGCGGCGCGGCATCGTCGAGCGGATCGGCCTGCCCGACCCGAGCTTCTTCATCTTCTACGACGACGTCGACTTCGCCCTGCGCGCCCGGCGGGCAGGGGCGCGGATCTGGGCGGTGCGCGACGCGGTGCTCGTCCGGCAGCTCGACTTCGACCAGCAGCACGACCTGTCGGGCTGGAAGGGCTACTACATGTACCGCAACCTCTTCGCGGTGCACTTCCGCTACGGCGAGAACGCGCTGGTGCGGGCGAAGCCCTGGCTGATCGCGCTCGTGGTGGCGCTGCTCAGCCCGCTCCGCAGCGGCCGCGAGGGGCGCTGGAGTGAGGCGCGCAACGTGATCCGCGCCCTACGCGCCGCGCGGGGGATGCGGCACCTGCCCGCCTCGTCCGTAGACTGACCGATCGTGTCGACACCTGATCTTGTGGTGGTCGGATCCGGCTTCTTCGGACTCACCATCGCCGAGCGCTGCGCAACCGAGCTGGACCTGAAGGTCCTCGTCCTGGAGCGGCGGGCCCACCTGGGTGGCAACGCCTACAGCGAGTTCGACCCGGAGACGGGGATCGAGGTGCACAAGTACGGCACCCACCTCTTCCACACCTCCAACGAGAAGGTGTGGGAGTACGTCAACCGGTTCACCGCGTTCACCAACTACCAGCACCGCGTGTTCGGCAAGTACCAGGGCCAGGTCTACCCGCTGCCGATGAACCTCGGGCTGATCAACCAGTTCTTCGGGCGCTCGCACACCCCCGACGAGGCGCGCGCGCTGATCGCCGAGCAGGCGGCCGAGTTCGACACCGCCGCGGCCACCAACCTCGAGGAGAAGGCGATCAGCCTGATCGGGCGGCCGCTCTACGAGGCCTTCATCAAGGGCTACACCGCCAAGCAGTGGCAGACCGACCCCACGGAGCTGAGCCCGGACATCATCACCCGGCTCCCGGTCCGCTACACCTTCGACAACCGCTACTTCAACGACAAGTACGAGGGCCTGCCCGTCGACGGCTACACCGCGTGGCTGACCCGGATGGCCGAGCACCCGAACATCGAGGTGCGGCTCGACGTCGACTACCTCACCTCCGCCGAGCGCGCGGAGTTCCAGGGGCGGGTGCCGATCGTCTACACCGGCCCGGTCGATGAGTACTTCGACAACTGCGCCGGCCGGCTCTCCTGGCGCACCGTCGACCTGGTCCAGGAGGTCCTCGAGGTCGACGACTACCAGGGCACCGGCGTGGTGAACGCCAACGACCCCGAGGTCCCGTTCACCCGCGAGCTGGAGTTCAAGCACCTGCACCCGGAGCGGGCGGCGAGCTACACCCCCGGCAAGACGCTGGTGGTGCGCGAGTACAGCCGCTTCGCCACCCAGGACGACGAGCCGTACTACCCCATCAACACCGCCGAGGACCGCGAGAAGCTGCTGGAGTACCGCGACCTGGCCAAGAAGGAGCCCATGGTCCTCTTCGGAGGCCGGCTGGGCACCTACAAGTACCTCGACATGCACATGGCGATCGCCTCCGCGCTGTCGATGTTCGAGAACAAGCTGGTCCCGCACTTCCGTGACGGGGTCCCGCTCACCAGTGGAGGTGTCGACGAGTGACCGTCACGACGACCGCGACCAGTACGCCGGCGGGCGCGCCCGGCACCGTGCGCAAGCTGCTGCAGCGCCAGATCCTGCCGACCGACCGCGACCCCGAGGTCTTCCCGCTCTACGTCGACCTCGAGAAGGCGATCCTCGACGCGGACAAGTACGAGGTCGGCTCCAACCGCACCGCGCAGCAGCTCAACACCGCGGCGATGCGCCAGAACGTCTCCTCGGGCAAGCTCATGCACCCCGACCGGATCCTCTCCCGCACCTCGGTGACCATCCCGTCGGGGGAGTGGGTCTCCTTCGGCACCTACTTCAACGCGTTCCCGGCCAGCTACTGGCGGCGCTGGACCGTGGTCGAGTCCGTGCGGCTCACCGTGCGGCTCACCGGCCGCGGCGCGCGGGTGGTCGTCTACAAGTCCACCGCCAACGGCCGCTCGCAGCAGGTGGACTCGGCCGACACCGGCCAGGAGACCGCGGGGGAGTTCAGCTTCGAGCTGTCCCTCAAGCCGTTCGTCGACGGCGGCTGGTACTGGTACAACGTCACCGCCGGTGACGAGGACGCCGTCGTCGAGTCGGCCGAGTGGACCGCCGACATCCCGGTCGAGAAGCTGCGCAACGAGCGCAACGGCACCGTCGACATCGCCATCACGACGATGAACCGTGCCGACTTCTGCGCCAAGCTGCTCGGCCAGCTCGCGGTCCCGGAGCTCGAGCCCTATCTCGACACCGTCTACGTGATGGAGCAGGGCACCCAGAAGGTCGTCGACTCCCCGGACTTCCCCGCCGCCCGCGAGGGCCTCGGCGACCTGCTCCAGATCATCGAGCAGGGCAACCTCGGCGGCTCGGGCGGCTACGCCCGCGGGCAGCTGGAGTCGGTGCGCAAGGGCACGGCGACGTACACGATGATGATGGACGACGACGTCGTCTGCGAGCCGGAGGGCATCATCCGGGCGATCACGTTCGGCGACCTCGCCCGCCGACCCACGATCGTCGGCGGCCACATGTTCAGCCTGTTCGCGCGCGCGCGGATGCACAGCTTCGGCGAGATCGTGCAGCCGTGGCGGTTCTGGTGGCAGTCCGCCCCCGGCGTGTTCGGTGACTGGGACTTCGGTGCCCGCAACCTGCGCTCCACGCGCTGGCTGCACAAGCGCATCGACGTCGACTTCAACGGCTGGTTCATGTGCCTGGTCCCGCGGCAGGTCCTCGAGGAGGTCGGCCTCTCGCTGCCGCTGTTCCTCAAGTGGGACGACTCGGAGTTCGGCCTGCGCGCCAAGAAGGCGGGCTACCCGACGGTGACCTTCCCGGGCGCCGCCGTGTGGCACGTCCCGTGGACCGACAAGAACGACGCCCTCGACTGGCAGTCCTACTTCCACCAGCGCAATCGCTTCGTCGCCGCGCTGCTGCACTCGGTCTACCCGCGCGGCGGCCGGATGGTCCAGGAGAGCTTCAACCACCAGGTCAAGCACCTGGTCTCGATGCAGTACTCCACCGTGCTCATCCGCCACCAGGCGCTGCTCGACGTGCTCGAGGGTCCCGACAAGCTGCACGCCGACCTGCCGACCAAGCTCGCCGAGGTCAAGGCGCTCGTCAAGAAGTACGACGACGCGCGGCTCGAGAGCGACCGTGACGCCTTCCCGCCGGTGCGGCGCTGGAAGCCCCCGCGGCGCGGCAAGGGCGATGACGACGTCATCGGTCGCGGCGCGCAGCTGCTCGCCGCGGTGAAGGCGCCGCTGCGCCAGCTGAAGAAGCCCCGCCCGCTCTCCCGGGAGTACCCCGAGGCGGAGCTGCCGGCGATGGACTCCCAGTGGTACCGGATCACCAAGTACGACTCGGTCGTCGTGTCGATGAACGATGGTCAGTCCGCGGCGTTCTACAAGCGGCAGCCCGAGCTGTTCCGCGACCTGATGAAGGAGACCGTCGAGCTCCACCTGCGCCTGCGCAACGAGTGGCCGCGCCTGGCCGAGCTCTACCGCGCCAAGCTGGGCGAGGTCACCTCGCCCGAGGCGTGGGACGAGACGTTCAAGCCGTGGACGGGCTCGCCGGACGAACGCAGTGGGGCGGCCGATGCCTGAGACCGATCCCGAGGAGAACCCGAACAAGCTCGCGGCGGTCATCACCCCGGCGTCGGAGGCGCAGCGGGCGGTCCGCGTCGTCGACGCGCCGCTCGCGCCTCCGTCCGCGAACCAGGGCGTGCTCGAGGTGTTCCGCCGCCGCTACCTGCTGCGGATCCTGGTGCGCCGGGAGATCCAGGCGCGCTACCAGAGCTCGTTCCTGGGATTCCTGTGGTCCTACATCAACCCGCTCAGCCAGTTCTTCATCTACTGGTTCGTGATGGGCTACATCCTGATGCTGCACGCCAGTGTGGAGAACTTCGCGATCCACATCTTCTCGGCGATCATCATCACCCACTTCTTCACCGAGTCCTTCGGCGCCGGCACGCGCTCGATCGTGTCCAACAAGGCGCTGGTGCAGAAGATGGCGATGCCACGGGAGATGTTCCCCGTGGCCGCCATGCTCGTCTCCCTGTGGCACGTGGTGCCGCAGATGGTCATCTTGCTCATCGTCGCGCCGTTCTACGGGTGGGTGCCGTCCTTCACCGGCGCCTTCGCAGTGGTGCTGGCGATCCTGCTGATGATGCTGTTCGGCACGGCGCTCGCGCTGCTGTTCAGCGTCGCCAACGTGTACTTCCGCGACTTCGGCAGCGCGGTGAGCATCATGCTGCACTTCGTGCGCTTCGGGGTGCCGATGATCTACCCGTTCTCGATGATCGTGGTGCAGTTCCCGGGCCTGGTCGACTACTACCTGCTCAATCCCATTGCGAACGCCGTGCTGCTCTTCCAGGACGCGTTCTGGATCCCCACCCTCAGCGCGTGCGCGCCGGGCGAGCTGCCCGTCCCCGAAGGCGCGGACATCCACGCCAAGGCTGGCTGCACGATGCTGGACATCGCCCAGCCCGACCACCTGATCGAGCGCGGACTGATCATGCTCGCCGCCGGCGTCCTCTTCCTCGCCTTCGCGCAGTGGGTGTTCACCAAGCTCGAGGCCAAGATCCCGGAGCGCCTCTGATGACCGTCTCCGTCCAGGTTGACCACGCGACCAAGAACTTCACCCTGCGCTACCACCGCAACCTCAAGGACATGACGGTGGCCATGCTCAAGGGCCGCGAGGTGAGCAACCGGTTCACGGCGGTCGACGACGTCTCCTTCACCATCGAGCAGGGCGAGTCGGTCGGCCTGATGGGCCTCAACGGCTCCGGCAAGTCCACCCTGCTGAAGATGATCAACGGCACCATGCGGCCCGACTCCGGATCGGTGCTGACCCGGGGCCGGATCGCCGGCCTGATCGCTACCGGCGCGGGCTTCCATCCCCAGCTCACCGGCAAGGAGAACATCTACCTCAACGCCGCCGTACTGGGGCTGTCGGAGAAGGAGACCGACGCGATCTTCGATGACGTCGTCGAGTTCGCCGACATCGGCCGCTTCCTCAACACGCCGGTCGGCACCTACTCCTCGGGGATGTACTCCCGGCTCGGCTTCTCCGTCGCCGTCCACATCGACTCCGACATCTTCCTGGCCGACGAGGTGCTCGCGGTGGGGGACAAGCCGTTCAAGCGCAAGTGCTTGGCCAAGATGCAGGAGATCCGGGACAGCGGCCGCACGGTCGTCTACGTCAGCCACGCCGCCGCCTCGGTGCAGCGGATGTGTGACCGGGTCATCGTGCTCGAGAACGGCCGGGTCGGCTTCGACGGCGACGTTGACGAGGGCATCCACTACCTCAAGTACGACGAGGACGACGAGCCGCAGCCGGCCGACGGCAAGCGCTCGCGACTCGCCGAGGCCGACGACGAGCTCGGCGCCGACATCTGAGCGGCAGCTCCACCCGGTAGTCAGGTCCGTCGCCGCGGACGGGCCTCAGCGTCCGGTCCGCGCTGCCCTAGCGGCCTCATTCGACCGGTGCGCCTCTCTCGCCTCCGGTGCGCCGCTGTCGCCTCCGGTGCGCCGTTGCGACGGCGCACCGGACGGCATAACACCGCGTTACAGCGTGATGCGGTGTCGCTTCCACGCGCCCGTAGATTGGCCGGTAATCCGGCCTGCCCACGAATTACATAGGTGTAATTCCTCAGAACGACGGATTCCGTCGGCGTGTCGAGTGGAAATTACACGATTGTAGTTACTCACGAAACCTTCCCTGGGTGCTGTGACTCGTGTGAAAGTTGAGCCCTCGTGTGACTCTTCCCCGCACACCCGGAGCTCTCAGATGTCTTTCCAGAAGACGCGTTTCATCGCCCTGTGCCAGCAGCTGCTGGTGCTGGGGGCGGTGTTCGCTGCCCTTGTCCCCGCGGCCAACGTGGTCAGCCTCGACGTCGTCCGCCAGCCGGGCGCCCTGCCACCTGCGCAGGCCGCCGGTGCTGGCGGTGCCTACCTGCAGACCGCCGGCACGCCCATCGCGGTGCCGGCCGAGGAGGTCGAGCCGATCGTCGAGGAGGTGCCGCTGGTGGCGCCCGCCGCGGACCCGTCCGCCGCAGCCTCGGCCGCACCGTCGGCCACGCCGAGCGAGCCCGGCCGCGCCGCGGCGGGATCCACCGGTCGCACGGTCGCCGGCGCGACCGCGCAGCCGGGTGTCGACGTCGGCAAGGCCGAGGGCACCACCGTCATCACCAGTGAGCCGCAGGACGTCAGCGGCTACGGCGCCGTCGGCGTGACCTGGGCGCCCACCGAGATCGACGAGCACGCCCTGGAGTTCGAGCTGCGCACCAGCGAGGGCGGTGCGTGGAGCGCCTGGGAGCCGATGGCCTACCACGACGAGCACGCCCCCGACCCTGGCTCGCCCGAGGCCGAGGCCGGGGTGCGGCCCGGCACCGACGAGCGGATCATCGGCAACGTCGACCAGGTGCAGGTGCGCGCCACGGTCACCGGCGCGGCGGTCCCGGCCGACATGAAGCTCGCGGTGATCAGCCCCGGCAAGCCGGCCGACACCGACCTCGAGACCCCCGAGATCGAGACCGGGCAGCTCGACTCCTCCGCGACGCCGGCCGCGCGGGCGACGGACCCAGCGACTGACCCGGCGCCCGAGCAGGCCGCAGTGCAGCCGGCCGAGCAGTCGGCGGAGCAGCCGGCCGAGGACGGCCTCGTGCTCCAGTCCGCGAGCACGGCGCAGCCGCCGGCGATCTTCAGCCGGGCCCAGTGGGGTGCCGACGAGAGGATCCGCGACGCGGGCTCGCTGCGCTACGGCACGATCGCCGCCGGCTTCGTGCACCACACGGTGAACGCCAACGACTACACCGCCGAGCAGGTCCCGGGCATCATTCGCAGCATCTACGCCTACCACGTGAAGTCCCGCGGGTGGTCCGACGTGGGCTACAACTTCCTGATCGACCGGTTCGGCCGGATCTGGGAGGGCCGCTACGGCGGCGTCGACCGGGCGGTCGTCGGCGCCCACACCGAGAACTACAACGACTACTCGTTCGGTGCGGCCGCGATCGGCAACTTCGACGTCGCCCAGCCCCCGGCCGAGGTGGTCAACGCCTTCGGCACGCTGTTCGGCTGGAAGCTCGGCCTGGCCGGGGTCGACCCGGCCTCGCCGTCCCAGCGGGTGGGGAAGAAGAACTTCCCGGCGATCGCCGGCCACCGCGACACCAAGGCGACGGCCTGCCCGGGCAAGTACCTCTACGCCCAGATCTCGACGATCCGCTCGGTCGCCTCCTCGGCGCAGGTGGGCTGGACCGGGCAGCTGCAGTCCAACCTCGCCGGAGCGGCCTACCCCGACCTGATCGTGCGCGGTGCGGCCGACAAGATGGGCTACGTCATCCCCACCGGTGGCCTCTCCCGGTTCGCCAAGGCGACCACGGCCGACAAGTCGTGGAAGGCGACCGCCGGTCGGACCGTCCCGACCCCCGACGTCACCGGTGACGGGCTCGCCGACCTCGTCATGGTGAGCCGTGACGGCGCCGCGAGTGTGCGGCCCGGCAACGGCCAGGGCCGCTTCGGCAAGGCGCTCAAGGCGAAGAAGGCGCGCACCCTGTTCGCCGGCTACCGCGGTATCGCGGCCGCCGGTGACATCGACGCCAACGGCACCAACGACCTCGTCGGGCGCTCCTCGACCGGGAAGCTGACCGCCTTCCTCGGCAAGGGGAAGAAGGGCAAGTTCAAGGCCAAGGCGATCAAGGGCAAGGCGTTCAAGAAGTACAACGTCGTGACCGGCGCCGGCGACCAGAACGGCGACGGACACCCCGACCTCTTCGGCCGCGACGCCGCCGGACGCGCCTTCCTCCACCTGAACAACGGGTCGGGCGGCTTCGGCAAGCCGCAGGCGGTGGCCGGCGACTGGGGCGGCTACGACACCGTCACCGGGCTCGGTGACTTCACCGGCGACGGGCGGGCGGACCTCTTCGTCCGCAACACCAAGAACAAGGCCGGCTTCGTGGTGCCCTCCCGCGGGAACGGCGTCTTCGGCCGGGCGGTGGGTCCGTTCAAGCCGACCAAGAAGATGGGCGCGATCGCGGGTGCGGTCCAGCTCAGCGGCAACGCGCTCCCCGAGCTCGTCGGCGTCGACGGCCGCGCGCTGCAGGTGGCGGCCAACGCCGGCACCATCGACCTGGGCGCACCGATCGCGACCGGGATCAGCCTCGCGAACGCCGACGCCGTCCTCAACGCGGGCGACTTCGACCGTGACGGCGACGGTGACGTGCTCGCCCGTGACGCAGCGACCGGCAACGTCCAGCTCTACCGCGGCGACGGCACCGGCCGGTTCGGGGCGGGCGCGACGATCGGCAGCGGGTTCGGTGGCCTGACCCTGCTCGCGGCGAGCGGCGACCTCACCGGTGACGGCCTGCCCGACCTGATGACCCGCTCCGCGGACGGAACGCTGCGGATCCACCCGGGCACCGGTAGCGGGTTCGGGACGGCGTACAGCGTCCCCGGCACCACCGGCGCCACCAGCGCCCGGATGGTGATGTTCCCCGGACAGGGCCCGGCGGGTCTGACCGACTCCTCGGCGCTCAACCGTGACCTCACGCCCTACGACTGGGTGATCGGCGTGAGCTCGCTGGAGCTCGGGTCGACCGCCGACCTCCTGGTGCGCGAGGCGGCGACCGGCTACCTCTACGCGCTGCGCGGCAAGGGCGAGGGCAAGCTCAAGCCGGCCCGCTTCCTGGGCGAGGGCATGGGTGGCTACGACCTGGCGGGCTGAGCGAGCCCGCTAACCGGCCTGGTCCTCGCGTGGGAAGCGATGGGTGGCACGCTCGGCGACTCCGATCGCCTCGAGCCGCACCCCGTCGGCGTGGTTGACCAGGACCAGCGAGCCGCCTCTCGTGAGCGGCTCGGTGAAGGAGGCGACACCTGGTGGGGAAGCCGGGTTCGCCTCCGAGAGGAGGCGGCCGCCGTCGGTGAGGAGACTCCCGGCGGCGGCCGCCGACCACATCTGGGCCTGGGTGGTCTCGGCGGCGCCGAAGCGCGTCGCCACGTCGTCACCGGTCGGCGGGTCCCAGGGGATGAAGGAGTCGGGCTGGCCCCACACCTCGACACCGACGTCGTGGACGCCGTGCGGCACCGGCTCGCTGAACCGCACGCCGAGCGGTCGCAGGGCGCACGCGAGCACCAGCAGGTCCCCGGCGCGGTCGGCCCAGGCCGGCATCGAGCCGGGGCCGCACACCACCGCGTCCGGGTCGTCGGAGTCGCTCACGACGAGACCGGCGTTCCACGCCGCGCCGAGGAAGACCGGACCGAGCCAGTGGGCCGGCAGGTCGATGCGGACGGTGTCGCCCCGCTCCAGCCCGTGCTCGTCGACCAGCAGTGAGGACGCCTTCGCCACCCAGTTGGCGTACGTCGCCACCGACAGCTCCACGCGCTCGCCGGTCGCCTCGTCGTAGAAGGTGACGAACGGACGCCCCGGGTTGGTCGCCAGCTGGGCACTGAGCACGTCGGAGAAGGTGGCACGCATGCCGCCCACCCTAGGAGGCGACCGTGAGCCGTTCCCGCCGGCGCCGCCGGTGCGGGAGGTGACCTGGGGCATGCGCGGAGGGTTGGCCGACCGCCGGGCGCCGGCATTGCCTACGCTGCTGCCCATGGTTGGCAAGCTGAGCATCGACAACTTCTGGGCCGTCATCCCCGCCGGCGGGGCAGGCACGCGGCTCTGGCCGCTCTCGCGGCAGACGGCGCCGAAGTTCCTGCGGGACCTCACCGGCCACGGGCGGTCGTTGCTGCAGGAGACCTACGACCGGCTCGCGGTGCTGGCCGACGACCGCATCCTGGTGGTCACCGGGGCGGTGCACCAGGAGGCGGTGCTCGAGCAGCTCCCGGAGCTCGCCGGCGGCGGCATCCTCGCCGAGCCCTCCCCGCGCGACTCCATGGCCGCGATCGGGCTGGCCGCCGCCGTGCTCGAGCTGCGGGACCCCGATGCCGTGATGGGCTCCTTCGCCGCCGACCACATCATCCAGCGGGCCAAGAAGTTCACCCAGGCCGTCCACGAGGCGGTCGAGGTCGCGCGGGACGGCTGGCTGGTCACCATCGGCATCGAACCGACCTTCGCGTCCTCGGCGTTCGGCTACATCCACGAGGCCGGTCCGCTCGAGGGGCACGCCGGTGCCGGCCTGGTCGACCAGTTCGTGGAGAAGCCGTCCACCGAGGTGGCCGAGGGGTATCTCAAGCAGGGCGGCTACCGCTGGAACGCGGGCATGTTCGTGGCCCGGCCGACCGTGCTGCTGGACCTGCTCGCGACCTGGCACCCGGAGTTCGCCGAGCAGCTGCGCACCATCGCGGCGAAGCCGGAGACCATGGCCGAGCTGTGGCCCAGGCTGCCCCGGATCGCGGTCGACCACGCCATCGCCGAGCCGGCCGCCGACGCGGGCAAGGTCGCCGTGGTGCCGGCGAAGTTCGGCTGGGACGACGTCGGCGACTTCGACTCCCTCGCCACGCTGCTCGACGCCGCGCTGACCGTCGACTCCGAGGGCCCGACCGTGCTCGGCGACCGCTCGATGGTGCACTCCATCGAGAGCACCGGCCTGGTGGTGCCGCAGTCGGGCCGCACCATCGCGGTGGTCGGGCTGGAGGACATCGTCATCGTCGACACCGACGACGCCCTGCTGGTGACCACCCGCCACCGCGCCCAGCAGGTCAAGCAGGTCGTCGCCGGCCTCAAGGAGGGCGGCCTCATCGACCTGACCTGATCGGGAGGATCCTTCGCGGTCCCTTCGAGGTCGGGTCGAACCCAGCGAAGGACCAGCGAACGACCCAGCAAACCCAGCAACGACGAAGCCCGCCGCCGAGATCGGCAGCGGGCTTCGTCGTGGCGCCAGGGGCCTCACATGGCCATCGGCTCCGGGGAGTCGGTGTAGGGGTACTTCTCCATGAAGTCCTTCAGCGCCTCACCGGAGACGTCGGAGCAGTACTGGAAGACGCCCTGCTGCCCGTTGACGGCGGCGGCGTCCTCGCTGGCCGAGGACCAGTGCGTGAGGGCGACGTGCTGGCCCTCGGGGAAGGGGTCGCCGTCCGCGGAGGTCCATGGCGCGGCGATGAACTTGAAGCGGAAGTTGTCGGTGCCGGGGAACTTGCGGGCGATCGCCCGGATCTCGTCGAGCTTCTCGTTGTCGCCGGCGAAGGTCTCGTCGTACCACAGGACCGTGTAGCCGTGTTCGAGGTTGTGCACCAGCGCCTCGAGCTCCGGGCGGTCCTCGGCGGTGTAGAACTTGCGGCTCATCGCGGCCGGCGCGACGCCCGCCTCGTTCCAGTGGTCACCGAACGCCGGCGGCGCGGTGGAGTACTCCACCTGCTGGCCGGTCGGGAGGTGGTCGTTCTCGCCCTCCGGCATCACCTGCGTGGTGATCTCACCGCATACGCTCGCCGGCTGACCGATCGAGGCCAGGTCCACGTCGCTGAACTGCCGGCCGTCCCACCAGTCCTTGACCGGCTGGTAGGCCGCGGCGCCGACGATGAGCACGGCGATCAGGATGCAGACGCCGACGATCGCGAATCCGCGGCGGCGCTCGGCGCCCTTCTGCTTCTTGCGGAGATCGTCGATGACCGCCCTGCGGTCGGACTTGGCGGACTTGGCCACGATTGGGTTCCTCGAGGTCATGGGGGGCGGGACGCGCAGAGTCTACGCAGGGCGCAGCACGGCCGTGCCGTCGGCGCCGGGTTCGGCGACCCAGCCGTGCGCGAAGGCCAGCGGCACCAGCCGGTCGTCCCACTCGACGGTGAGCACGCCGTCGGCGACCCGGCCCGAGCGGCCGGTCACGACGCGGATCGCGTCGAGGAGCTCCTCGGGGTGCGCGGGGGCACCGAAGGGCGCGCGGTCACCCGGGAGGCCGGCCAGGGCGCGGACCACCGCCTCGCGGGCACCGAACCCGAAGAAGTCGCCACCCTCGGCGCGGATGAGCGCGACGGCTCCGGGCCCGTCGTCGCCCGGGGCCAGGACCAGGTCGGCCCGTCCGCGCACCACGGCGAAGGGGCGCCCGCCGAGCTTGCCCTGGACCAGCTCGCCGGTCGAGGCCAGCTCGTCGGCGACGGCGGGCAGCGTGACCGCCAGCGCATTGCCGTAGCCGTCGACGGCACCCCGGTGGTCCTCGAGCACGGCCAGGCCGGCGGCGCCGATGGCGATGTCGGTCTGGCCCTCGCGCCAGGCGCGGCCGGCGGTGTCGGTGACCACCACGGCCACGTTCACCCCGGCGCGCTCGCGCAGCGCGGCACGCATCACCGCGGCGGAGCGGTCGGGGGCCTCTGGCAGCAGCACCACCGAGCCGGCCTCCACGTTGGAGGCGTCGATGCCCGCGGCGGCCATGGTCAGCCCGAGCCGGTTGCGCACGATCGCGGTGGCCCCGCGGCGGGCGACCACGCGGACCGTCTCGCCGGCGAGCTCGGCCTCCCGGGTGGTGGCCGGGCGGACCCGACCCTCCGCCTTGGCGACCACCTTGCTGGTGACCAGCACGATGTCGCCGTCCGCGAGCGACCCCGCCAGCGGGTCCCGGGAGCCGGCGAGCGCGGCGAGCAGCAGGTCGGCGAGGTCGTCGCCGCGGCGTACCTCCGGGACGCCGTCGGGCGCCAGGACGGTCAGGGTCATGAGACCAGGCGAACCGCGGCGGCGGCCATCTCGGCGGTGGCCTCCGGGGAGCGCATCCACAGCGGCACGGCGGCCGCCCGCAGGCCGGCGCCCTCGAGCGTGGGGACGGCGTCGGCGTCGACGGTGTCGACCAGCCAGCCGTCGAGCACGCCGCCGGCCGCTCGAGCGCCGTAGTGGAGCCCGACCGCGCGTGCGGAGGGCTCCACGTCGATGGAGGCGAGCATCTGCTCGGCCATGCCACGCACGTGGTGGCCGCCGATGATCGGGGAGACGCCGACCACCCGGGCGGGCGTCTTGACCACCGCGTCGCGGATGCCGGGCGTGTCGAGGATGGTGCCGACCGAGACCACGGGGTTCGACGGCGGCAGCACCACCAGGTCGGCGGAGGTGATCGCCTCGATCACGCCCGGCGCGGGCGTGGACTGCTCCTGCCCGACGACCACGACCAGCTCCGCCGGGACGCTGGCGTGCAGGCGGACCCAGTACTCCTGGAAGTGCACGACCCGGCGGCCGCTGGGCTCCTCGGGGTCGGCGACCGCGATGTGGGTCTCCACCCGGTCATCGGTCATCGGCAGCAGTCGCACGCTACGGCCCAGTGCGGGGTCGAACCAGCGTCGGCACAGCGCCTCGGTGACCGCGGAGAGGGGATAGCCCGCCTCGAGCATCTGGGTACGGACCAGGTGGGTGGCGATGTCGCGGTCGCCCAGGCCGAACCAGGTCGGCTCCACCCCGTAGGCCTCCAGCTCCTCCTTGACGCTCCAGGTCTCGTGCGTGCGCCCCCAACCCCGCTCGTGGTCCAGACCGCCGCCGAGGGTGTACATCAGCGTGTCGAGGTCGGGGCAGATCTTCAGGCCGTGCAGCCAGATGTCGTCGGCGGTGTTGGCGACCACGGTGATCTCGGCCTCGGGGGAGACCCCGGGCAGCGCCCCCGAACGCACGCCGTGGAGCAGGCCCTGGACGAACTTCGCGCCGCCATGGCCGCCGGAGAGGACGGTGATCGCCGTGAGGGTGGGCATGACTCCATTGTCGAGGGTGCCGTCGGCGCCGGGGGAGACGGGTCGTCACACCCCTGGGCCGATGGTCCCGAAGCGGCTCCTTCTAGCAGACCCCGGGCTTGACTTGGCGGTACGACAGGCATGTAATTCCCATAGTGTTGTTTTTCCTTGATCCGCGTGTCGCGCACACCAGTGAGACGTCCGAGTGCTGGGCACCAGTGTCGTCAGGCACAGAGGGAACACCACGCAGCAGATGGCAGCAGGGTCGAGAAATCGGATCAATGCAACACAAGGGTCGAAAGGGCGAGTGACGTGAGAGAACTCTTTCTCCTCGAGCCAGACGCCGACGACGGGGGCTGGCAGGAGCGTGCGCTGTGCGCACAGACGGATCCTGAAGCGTTCTTCCCCGAGAAGGGCGGCTCCACGCGCGAGGCAAAGAAGGTCTGCCAGACGTGCGAGGTGCGCAACGAGTGCCTCGAGTCCGCACTGATGAACGACGAGCGCTTCGGCATCTGGGGCGGCCTCTCCGAGCGCGAGCGCCGCAAGCTCAAGAAGCGCGCAGTCTGATGCACCACCGCAGCTGACCCCCGGCCCACACCGGGGGTCGCTGCGTTTTCCGGGCGTTCCGGGTGACGGGGCCGCGGTCGGTGTGGTCGGCTCAGCGCGGAGGCGGGCCGCGTGCCCCGGGCGGTTAGGGTTTCCCCCCGTGCATCCCTCGGACGGTCCGGTCGCCCTCGTCCTCGTCGCCCACGACGGGGCGCGGTGGCTGCCGACGGTCATCGACGGCGTCGCCGCGCAGACCGCGCCGATCGCCCGCGTGGTCGCGGTCGACACCGGCAGCAAGGACGAGAGCCCGACGCTGATGCGCGAGGCCTTCGGGCACGTCCACACCGTGAAGGGCTCGACCAGCTTCCCCGAGGCGGTCGCGATCGCCCTCGCCGAGCTGCAGGAGGACCCGGGGCCGGCCGGGCCCCCGGAGTGGGTCTGGATCCTGCACGACGACGCCACGCCCCATCCCCACGCCCTCGCTGCGCTCCTCACCGCCGCGGCGGAGCACCCGGAGGCCGGCGTACTCGGGCCGAAGCTGCGGGAGTGGCCCTCGCTGCGCCGCCTGCTCGAGGTGGGAGTCACCCTGTCCGGCACCGGGCGGCGCGAGACCGGTCTGGAGCGCGGGGAGTACGACCAGGGCCAGCACGACGAGGTCCGGCGCGTCCTGGCCGTCAACAGCGCCGGCATGCTGGTGCGCCGCAGCGTGCTCGAGCAGCTCGGCGGCTTCGACCCGCTGCTGCCGATGTTCGGCAACGACATCGACTTCGGCTGGCGCGCGGCCGCGGCCGGGCACACCACGCTGGTGGTGCCGCAGGCGGTCGTGTTCCACGCCGAGGCGGCGCACCGCGGGGCACGGCGCACGCCGCTGACCGGCCGGCACACCCACTACCAGGAGCGTCGGGCGGCGCTCTACACGCTGCTGGTCAACGCGCCGGCACGCACGCTGCCGCTGCGGACCCTGCGGCTGCTGCTCGGCACGCTGCTGCGGATGCTCGGCTTCTTGATGCTCCGCTCGGTGGGAGAGGCGTTCGACGAGCTGGCCGCGCTGGTGTCGGTCTACAGCCGCCCGCGCGAGCTGAGCGCAGCCCGCCGCGACCGCCGGGGGCGGCAGGTCGTGCCCGAGCGCGAGGTACGCCGCCTCCTGGCGCCCTGGTGGCTGCCCTACCGCCACGGTCTGGACTTCCTCGGCGACATGCTGGCCGCGGTGACCAACCAGGCGGCCGACGTGGCGGAGCGGCGCCGCGCGGCGGCCGCGGAGCGCGACCCGGCGTCCTTCGCGGCGCGCAAGCCGGCAATCGATCCCGACGACCCCGACGCGCTGCTGCAGGACACCGGCCTGGTCGCGCGCTACCTGACCAACCCGATCGCGCTCGTGCTCACCGCCGTGGTCGTGCTGGGACTGGTCGGAGCACGCACGGCGCTCGGCTCGGTCTCCGGCGGCGGCCTGTCCCCGACACCGGAGGGTGCGGGCGCGTGGTGGCGACTGCACTACGAGTCCTGGCACCCGCTGGTGCAGGGCACCGACATCCCGGCGCCGCCCTACCTGCTGCCGCTCGCCCTGCTGGCCACGCTGCTCGGCGGCAGCCCCGGCGCGGCCGTCTCCGCGGTGCTGCTCCTCGCCCTGCCGGCGGCGGTGTGGGGTGCGTGGCGGTTGCTCCGCGTCGCCGGGCGGCTCGTCTCGCCGCAGGGCGCCCCGCGGTGGATGGTGCTGTGGGGCTCGGCCACGTATGCGCTCGTCCCCGCCGTCAGCGGCGCCTGGGGCGACGGCCGGCTGGGACCGGTGGTCGCCGGCGCGGTGCTGCCCTGGGCCGCTCACGCAGCTCTCGGCTTCGCCGACCCCGAGGCGGACCGGCGCTGGCGGGCGGCCTGGCGCACCGGCCTGCTGGTCACCCTCCTCGCCGCCTTCACCCCGGTCGGCTGGCTCGTCGCCCTGGTCCTCGGCGTCGTCGTCCTGCTGGCGGCCCTGGTGCTGCTGCCCGGTGTGCGCGGCCAGCGCTCGGTGTGGGGGCCGCCCGCCGTGGCCGTGCTCGTGCCACCGGTGCTGCTCTCGCCGTGGTGGATCCCGGCCGTCCTGCACAGCGATCCGGCGGCGCTGCTCCTCGACGCCGGTCGACTGCCCCTGCCCGCGGTCGACGGCACCCACCTGCTGCTGGGCCGGCTGCCCGACCTCGGCGCGCCCTGGTGGCTGGGGCTGGTGCTGCCGCTGCTCGCGCTGCTCGCGCTGATCCCGGTCCGCACCCGGATCCCCGTCCTGGTGTGCTGGATCGCGGGGCTCGTCACCGCGGCCGTCGCCGCGCTGGTGGCGCTGGCCGATCTCGACCGCAGCGGCTGGACCAGCCCACCCGGACTCGGCTTCCCGCTGGTCGCCCTCCAGGGGGCGGCGGTCGTCGCGGTCGTGCTCGGCGCCCAGGGAGCGGTCGCGGCCGGCCTCCCCGGCTGGCGGCGCTGGGTCGCCGGGCTGGCGGCCGCAGTGGCCGTCGTCGTACCCGTGGGCGGGATGGCGTGGTTCGTCGCCAGCGGCAGCGGTGCGCTCGCCGACGGCGCCGACGACCCCATCCCCGCCTACATGCTGCAGGCCGCCGAGCTGGCCCCCGAGCACGGCATCCTGGTGCTCCGCGGCAGCCAGGACGACGGGCTGAGCTACACCGTGGTCCGCGGCGACGGGGTCACCCTCGGCGAGGACGAGGTCGAGGCGCTCACCCCGGAGGACGGTGACTTCAGTGCCCTCGTGCGTGACTTCGCCTCCACCGCGACCTCCGCCGACACGGTCACCGCGCTCGCGCGATCGGGGATCCAGTACGTCGTCCAGCCTCCGCCGGCGGACCCGCGGGTGGCCGCGGCGATCGACGCGACCGGTGGCCTCTCGCAGGCCAGCGCGAGCGACCGTTCGACCCGGGCCTGGCAGCTCGACGAGCCGCCCACCGACCACTGGATCGAGAGCGGCACCGACTGGCTGCGGGTCGTGCTGCTGGTCGTGCAGGGCCTGGGGCTGGTTGTGGTCCTCGTCCTCTGCGCCCCGACGACCGAGAGGAGGCGCCGCCGATGAGCCGCCGCGCCGCAGATCCCGCACCCGAGCCCCGCCGCAGCCGCCGGGTCGCGACCTCGCGCGTCAACCTCACCTCCGCGCTCGCCGTGGTGCTGCCGCTCGCGGTCGCCGGAGCGGTCGCGCTGGTGAGCACCGATCCCGGGGCCGTGCCGACCCGAGCCCCCGAGCTGACCCCCTTGAGGCAGGCCAGCGTCGTCTGTCCCGCGCCCATCAGTGGCGGAGCGGTGCAGGTCAGCACCGGTGAGCCCGAGGCCGCCGGAGTGGTCGCGCTGCTCAACGCCTCGGGGGACACCGAGGCGCGGGTCAGCCACGGTCAGGTCACCACCGCCCCCGCAGACGGCCCGGTGGTCATCACCGGCTCCGGCGCGCTCGCCCCCGGCCTCGTCGCGGGCCGGACCGCGCCGGCGCCGCTGGCCGCGGTCGACTGCCCGACCACGGCGCCGGACCAGTGGTTCACCGGGTTGGGCGCCGGGCCCACGCACAGCTCGGTGGTGGAGCTGGTCAACCCCAACTCCGGCCCGGCGATCGCCGACATCGAGGTGTTCGGCGAAGAGGGTCCGATGGACGTGCCGGCGCTGCGCGGCGTGGCCGTGCCGGGGGGCAGCACCCAGGAGCTCGACCTCGCCACGATCGTGCCCTACCCCGGCCACCTCGCCCTGCACGTCACGGTCGAGCGGGGCCAGCTCGCCGTGACGGTGCGCGACCGCGGCGAGCGGCTCACCGGCGGCATCCGCGGGGAGGACTGGATCCCCGGTCAGGCTGAGCCGACCACCACCACGCTGCTCCTCGGCCTGCCCGCCGCCGACCGGCGCACCCTGGTGGTGGCCAACGGCACCGACGACCAGGTGCGCGCGGAGGTGCGACTGGTGACCGCGGAATCGGTGTTCAGCCCGGCCGACGCACCCGTGCTCGACATCGCCCCCCGGTCGGTGGCGGTCACGAACCTCGACGCCGTCCTCGACGCGGCGCCCGACGCCGTCGGGATCCTGGTCGAGTCCAACCGGCCGGTGAGCGCGATGCTGCGCTCGGCCGCGGGGCGCGACGTCACCGCGACCACGCCAGGCGCCGAGGTCACCGAGAGCACCACGGTGCTGGTGCCCGCGGGGGAGAAGCGGGTCGTGCTCGGCGGCGCGACGGCCGTCGGCGCCGCCGCGGTGGTCGCGCGGGCCGCCGACGGGGAGGTCCTGCTCGAGCAGCGGCTCGACCTGACCCCGGGCCGGGCGGTGACCCTCGAGCTGCCCGACGACGCGTTGCTCGTCGAGGTCGCTCCCGAGCGGACGCCCGTGCGCGGAGCGGTCGTGGTCACCGGCGAGGGCAGCGCCGTGGTGCCACTGCGCGCGCTGGTCCGCACCGGAGCCCGACCCGACGTGGCGCCCGGTCTGCCCTGAGGCGCTGCCGCCTCGCCCACGGGCGGGCGGGAGCGTCAGTCGCCGCGCTCGTAGCGCGGGTCGACCGCCTCGGCGTCGATGCCGAGCAGCTCGGCGACCTGCTCGACGATCACCGAGAGCAGCATCGCCTCCAGGTCGGAGCGGGTCTCACAGCGGTGCTCGATGGGCCGTCGGAAGATCACCAGCCGCGTGGGCGTGGCGCCGGACCCGCGCACCAGCGACGACAACGGCACCGTGCCCGAGGACCAGTCGTCGGGGATCTGGGGAGTGTCCTCGACGGCGTACTCGACCAGGCCGAGGCGGTCCTGCCAGCGTGCGTCGATCTCGGTCACGATGCCCAGTGCGAGGTCGTCGAAGCGCTCGCGCCGGGTGCGGAGCACCGGCTGCCCGGGCACGCTCGGCATGACGCCCGGCCCCCGCGGCCCGCGACCCCGGCGGTCCCGCGTGCGGCGGCGGGGCGGCGACGGCGACTCCATGACCAGCGAGCCTAATCGGCGGCAGCGGGTGGGGGCGGTAGCGTCTGCCGCGTGAGTCCCACCCGGCGTTGTTCGCGTACCGCCTGCGGCCGCCCCGCGGTCTGCACGCTGACCTACGTCTACGCCGACCAGACCGCCGTGCTGGGCCCGCTGGCCACCTACGCCGAGCCGCATGCCTACGACCTCTGCGACGTGCACAGCGAGCGGCTCTCCGCCCCGCGCGGCTGGGAGGTGCTCCGCCTGGCCACCGACGCCCGCCACCAGGGGCCCTCCAACGACGACCTGCTCGCGCTGGCCGACGCCGTCCGCGAGGCCGCCCGACCCGCTCCCCGGCCCGCCGCCGTGGCCGAGGAAGGGATGCGCGAGACCACCCGCCGCGGCCACCTCCGGGTGCTCACCTCGGAGTGAGCCACTAGGGTCTGCCTCATGGCTCTCGACCCTGCCGTCATCAATGCCGTCTTCAAGGCCTACGACGTCCGCGGCCTCGTGCCGGACCAGGTCGACGAGGAGCTCGCCCGGGCGACCGGCCGCGCCTTCGCCACGGTCGTCGACGCATCCCAGGTGGTGATCGGCCACGACATGCGCCCCAGCTCGCCGGGCATGGCCGGTGCGTTCGCCGAGGGCGCGAGCCAGGCCGGTGCCGACGTCGTCATGATCGGCCTCGCCTCCACCGACCAGCTCTACTTCGCCTCCGGCCACCTCGGCATCCCGGGCGCGATGTTCACCGCGAGCCACAACCCGGCGCAGTACAACGGCATCAAGATGTGCCGGGCGTACGCGCAGCCGGTGGGCATGGAGAGCGGCCTGGCCGAGATCCGCGACCTCGTCCTGTCCGGCGAGGGTGCGCGGGCGGCCACGCCGGGCACCATCGAGGAGAGCGACGTCCTCGAGGCCTACGCCGCCCACCTGCTCTCCCTCGCGCCCGTCTCCGGCCGCACGCTCAAGGTCGTGGTCGACGCCGGCAACGGCATGGCCGGCCACACCGCTCCCGCGGTCTTCGGGCGGATGCCGGAGGGTCAGGTCGAGGTCGTCCCGATGTACTTCGAGCTCGACGGCACCTTCCCCAACCACGAGGCCAACCCGATCGACGCCGCCAACCTGGTCGACCTGCAGGCCAAGGTCCGCGAGGTGGGCGCCGACATCGGACTCGCCTTCGACGGCGACGCCGACCGCTGCTTCCTGGTCGACGAGCGGGGCGAGCTGGTCAACCCCAGCACGCTGACCGCGCTGATCGCTGCCCGCGAGCTGGCCAAGGAGCCGGGCGCGACCATCATCCACAACCTGATCACCAGCCGCGCCGTGCCGGAGATCGTGACCGAGCTCGGCGGCAAGCCGGTCCGCACCCGCGTCGGCCACTCGTTCATCAAGACCACCATGGCCGAGACCGACGCGATCTTCGGCGGCGAGCACAGCGGCCACTTCTACTTCCGCGACTTCTGGCGCGCCGACTCCGGCATGCTGGCCGCGCTGCACGCCATGGCCGCCCTGGCGGAGACCGACCAGCCGCTGAGCGGTCTGCTGGCGGAGTACGAGCGCTATCCCTCGAGCGGTGAGATCAACACCGAGGTGGCGGACCAGAAGGCCGCGATCGCCGCGATCGAGGCGGAGTTCGGTGGCCGCGAGGGCGTCACCCTCGACACCCTCGACGGCCTCACCGTGAGCCACGCCGACTGGACCTTCAACGTCCGCGCCTCCAACACCGAGCCCCTGCTGCGGCTCAACGCCGAGGGCAAGGACGCCGAGACGATGGAGCGGATCCGCGACGAAGCGCTCGCCGTGATCCGGAAGGGCGACTGAGATGGCCGCCGGCGACACCGGCCCGACGCTCGGCCTGGACCCCGCCCTGCTCGAGATCATCGTGTGCCCGCAGTGCCACGGCGACCTGCTGCCCGTCGAGACGCCCGAGGGTGGTGAGCTGGTGTGCCAGGGGGAGTGCCGGCTGGCCTACCCCGTGCGCGACGGGATCCCGGTCCTCCTGGTCGACGAGGCCCGCACACCCTGACCCACGAGCAGTGAGGGAGCCGATGAGCTGGTTCGACGAGTCCCGCCTGGACGACGAGACGGTGCTGGCCGCCGCCGACCTGCGCCTGCGCTCGCTGGCCGAGTCCGGCTCCCGCGTGCGCCGCGAGTCGAGCACGACGAGTGAGGCGCTCGACGAGGCAGTGGCGCTGAGCCGCGAGGCGGGCGCCCCGCGAGCCGTCATCGCGGCCGGCCCCGACTCGCGCCTGCTCCGAGCGGTGCTCGAGCCGTGGTGCCCGGTGCCCTTCGTCGCCTGGCCGGCCCAGGGCCTGCCGGGTTGGGCCGGGTCGCTCGACCTCGTCGTCGTGCTCGCGCCCGACGGGGCCGACCCCGGCACCGCCTCCGCCGTCGCCGAGGCCGCACGCCGCGGCTGCCAGCTGGTGGTGGCCTGCCCGCCCGACTCGCTGGTGGCCCAGCACGCCGTGGGCCGCTGGACGACCGTGCTGCCAACGACCACCCGCGACCAGCTGGCCGTGGCCGTGGTGATGCTGTGCTTCCTGCACCGGGTGCAGCTGGGCCCGACCGCCGACGCCGACGGCGTCGCTGACGCGCTCGATGCCGTCGCCCTCGCCGCCTCGCCCCACCGTGACCTGGCCGTCAACCCGGCCAAGATGCTCGCGATCGCACTGGCCGAGACCACCCCGATCGTGTGGGGTGACTCGGTGCTCGCCGC
>JAPSKJ010000089.1 GCA_031177735.1 Nocardioides sp. | reverse complement strand
CCAGCCCGTCCGCGGTCGAGACCGGCCTGACCGGCGACCCGCTCTGCGACGAGGTGACGCCCGATGAGCTGACCGCGTTCGGCTCCGGCTTCGGCGTGCAGCGGGCGACGGCCGGCTGCGAGGCGAGTGACGGCAGCCAGACGGTCACGTGGGAGCTGCGCCCGGGTGCCCTCGAGCCCGCCGCCGCAGGGGTGCCCAGGGGTCTCGCCGAGCGCGCCGACATCGGCGGCACCCGTGGCTGGGAGGCCCGCGAGGCCGGTCCCGACGCCGGGCTCGGCTGGGTCGTGGTGCCGCACGACGGCCAGACCCTCGTCGTCTCGGCCAGTGTGCCGATGGCCGAGAGCGGCGACGACACCCAGGCCCTCGAGCTGGCCCGCTTCGTCGCGGTGCAGATCGTGTCCTGACGCCGTCGCACCGGCGTGTCTGCCCGTTCCGCGGACGCTCGTAGATTAGGGATTCCGACCGGGCCGGGACTAAACTGCTATGTCGGCCCAACGTGGGTCTGTTTCGCGGCGCCTCGCGGCTGCCCGGATCGCCACTCTGCCACGCTCTTCGAGTGCGGTGAGAGGTGTGCCCGGGATGAGGCTCGCAGACGGCTGCACGAGGTCCACCGGACGCGTTCCGGAGGTTCCCGGGCCACCCGGACGAGTCACCCGACGCGGCCGGTGCAGCAACGGTAGACACCAGTTCAACAGATTGTGGAGGACATGCCGAAGAAAGAAGGCGTGATCGAGATCGAGGGCACCGTCGTGGAGGCCCTGCCGAATGCCATGTTCCGCGTCGAGCTGAGCAACGGGCACAAGGTTCTCGCCCACATCAGCGGCAAGATGCGTCAGCACTACATCCGGATCCTCCCCGAGGACCGCGTGGTGGTGGAGCTCTCGCCGTACGACCTCACCCGGGGTCGGATCGTCTACCGCTACAAGTGACAGCCGATCTACCAGAAAGAGGCTGACCCATGAAGGTCAACCCCAGCGTCAAGCCCATCTGTGACAAGTGCAAGGTGATCCGTCGCCACGGCCGCGTCATGGTGATCTGCGAGAACCCGCGCCACAAGCAGCGCCAGGGCTGAGCCTCGCAGCAGCCCCGCCTCGGCGGGGACACAACTTCATCACCTCTACATCGACGTACTAGGCAGCAGCACGCTGACCGAAGTCACCTCCGGAGCAGGGGCCGGAGCTCAGGCGCCACCTGAGACGTACGTCGACCGACACCCCCGCTGAACCGAGAAGGACACACCATGGCACGCCTCGTCGGTGTCGACCTCCCGCGTGACAAGCGCATCGAGATCGCACTCACCTACATCTACGGCATCGGCCGTACCACTGCTCAGCAGCTCCTGGAGACCACCGGTGTCAGCCCCGACACCCGCGTCCACGCGCTGTCTGACGACGAGCTGGTCAAGCTCCGCGACGCGATCGAGGCCACCGGCCTCAAGATCGAGGGTGACCTCCGCCGTGAGGTCCAGGCCGACATCCGTCGCAAGATCGAGATCGGCAGCTACCAGGGTCGCCGCCACCGGATGGGCCTCCCCGTCCGCGGCCAGCGCACCAAGACCAACGCCCGCACCCGCAAGGGTCCGAAGCGGACCGTCGCCGGCAAGAAGAAGGCCAAGTGATCCGACGCCTGTACCGGATCCGTCCGGCGCAGCGTTGATCGCGGGCCCTCCCCAGATCTCACCGACCAGCTACCGCAGGAGTTACTGAATGCCTCCCAAGAGCCGACAGGCCGCGGCGAAGACCAAGGTCCGCCGCAAGGAGAAGAAGAACATCGCCCAGGGCGAGGCTCACATCAAGAGCACGTTCAACAACACGATCGTCACGATCACCGACCCGACCGGCGCGGTCATCTCGTGGGCCTCTGCCGGCACCGTCGGCTTCAAGGGCTCGCGCAAGTCGACCCCGTACGCCGCCCAGATGGCCGCCGAGGCCGCGGGTCGTCGTGCCATGGACCACGGCATGAAGAAGATCGACGTCTTCGTCAAGGGCCCGGGCTCGGGCCGCGAGACGGCGATCCGTTCGCTGGGTGCCATCGGCCTCGAGGTCGGCACCATCCAGGACGTCACCCCCGCCCCGCACAACGGCTGCCGCCCGCCCAAGCGCCGCCGCGTCTGACCCGAGACAGAAAGAGAGACTGAAGAGACATGGCCCGTTACACCGGCCCCATGACCCGCAAGTCGCGCCGTCTCGGTGTCGACCTTGTCGGCGGTGACGCTGCCTTCGAGAAGCGTCCCTACGCCCCCGGCCAGCACGGCCGCGGCCGCATCAAGGAGAGCGAGTACCTCCTCCAGCTTCGTGAGAAGCAGAAGGCTCGCTTCACCTACGGCGTGATGGAGAAGCAGTTCGCCAACTACTACGCCGAGGCGCACCGCCGCTCCGGCAAGACCGGCGACAACCTGCTCCAGATGCTCGAGGCCCGCCTCGACAACGTCGTCTACCGCGCCGGCTTCGCCCGCACCCGCCGCCACGCCCGCCAGCTGGTCAGCCACGGCCACTTCCTGGTCAACGGCCGCAAGGTCAACGTCCCGTCGTACCAGGTCAGCCAGTACGACGTGATCGACGTGCGCGAGAAGTCGCTGGAGATGACCCCGTTCATCGTGGCTCGTGAGACCCACGGCGAGCGCGTCGTTCCGGCCTGGCTCGAGGCCATCCCGAGCCGCATGCGGATCCTGGTCCACCAGCTTCCGGTCCGGGCGCAGATCGACGTCCCGGTCCAGGAGCAGCTGATCGTCGAGTACTACTCCAAGAAGTGACCCGGCCGGCGGTCCCGACGTCTTCGTCGGGGCCGCCGTCCACCGGATTTCGCCACAACTTCACTCATCCCTGGCAGTTCGGGCCCCTCATATAGCGGTCGGGCCCGGAAAGGAAAGAATCAGTGCTCATCGCACAGCGCCCCACCCTCTCGGAAGAGGTCGTCGACGAGTTCCGCTCGCGCTTCGTCATCGAGCCGCTGGAGCCTGGCTTCGGCTACACGCTGGGCAACTCGCTGCGGCGTACGCTGCTGTCCTCGATCCCCGGCGCGGCCGTCACCAGCATCAAGATCGACGGTGTCCTCCACGAGTTCTCGACGATCGAGGGTGTCAAGGAGGACGTCACCGAGGTCATTCTGAACCTCAAGGGTCTGGTCGTCTCCTCCGAGCACGACGAGCCGGTCACCATGTACCTGCGCAAGTCGGGTGCCGGTGACGTCACCGCCGCCGACATCGCGCCCCCGGCCGGTGTCGAGGTGCACAACCCCGACCTGAAGATCGCCACCCTGTCCGACAAGGGCAAGCTCGAGCTCGAGCTGGTCGTCGAGCGTGGCCGCGGCTACGTCTCCGCCGTCCAGAACAAGGGCGCCGACAACGAGATCGGCCGCATCCCGGTCGACTCGATCTACAGCCCCGTGCTGAAGGTGACCTACAAGGTCGAGGCGACCCGTGTCGAGCAGCGCACCGACTTCGACAAGCTCGTCATCGACGTCGAGACCAAGCCGTCGATCCGCCCGCGCGACGCCCTCGCGTCGGCCGGCAAGACGCTGGTCGAGCTCTTCGGCCTGGCCCGTGAGCTCAACGTCGAGGCCGAGGGCATCGACATCGGTCCCTCGCCCGTCGACGAGCAGCTCGCCGCCGACCTCGCCCTCCCGGTCGAGGACCTGCAGCTGACGGTGCGGTCCTACAACTGCCTCAAGCGCGAGGGCATCCACACCGTGGGTGAGCTCATCAGCCGCTCGGAGCAGGACCTGCTCGACATCCGCAACTTCGGTGCGAAGTCGATCGACGAGGTCAAGGCCAAGCTGCACGAGATGGGCCTCTCGCTCAAGGACAGCGCTCCCGGCTTCGACCCGTCGGCCGCCCTCGCCGCCTACGGCGACGACGACGACGACGCCTTCGTCGAGGACGAGCAGTACTGAGCTGAACCGGCCGAGCGTGTCGGCGGGCTCCGCGCCCGCCGACAGGCTCGGCCGCCCAGCCGGGTCGACCGACCGGGCTGGCTCTCTCCAAAATCGCTCCGCGAGGAGCGTCTACCCCGGTACCTGACACGGCCGGAGAGGAAAGGACAGGCACCATGCCTACTCCCAAGAAGGGCGCCCGCCTCGGCGGCAGCCCGGCCCACCAGAAGCTGATCATCTCCAACCTGGCGACCGCCCTGTTCGAGCACGGTCGGATCACCACGACCGAGGCGAAGGCGCGCGTGCTGCGGCCGCACGCCGAGAAGCTGATCACGAAGGCGAAGAAGGGCGACCTGCACAACCGCCGCGAGGTCCTCAAGACCATCCGCGACAAGGGTGTCGTGCACGTCCTCTTCACCGAGATCGCCGAGCAGATGAAGGACCGTCCGGGCGGCTACACCCGGATCACCAAGCTCGGCCCCCGCAAGGGCGACAACGCCCCCATGGCGGTCATCGAGCTCGTGACCGAGCCCTACGCCCCCAAGCCGGCCACCAGCAAGACGGCCGCCCCGGCCGCCGCTGCGCCCGTCGCCGACGAGCCGGCTGCTGAGGTCACCGAGGAGTCCGAGGTCGCTCCGGCCGAGGTCGAGGCCCCCAACGAGGCCGGCGACACCGAGGTCCTCGCGGTCGAGGCCGACACCGAGACCGCCGAGGCGGAGTCGGTCGCCGAGGAGTCCACCGAGGAGTCGGGCGACACCAAGGCCTGATCGATCCAGCGATCGCCGCGAAGGCCCGCCACCCCACCGGGTGGCGGGCCTTCCGCTATTTCGGATGCCGGCCCGCGGCGGTGCGCCAGAGGATGTAACGCGGTGTTATCGCATCCGGTGCGCCGTCGCAGCGGCGCACCGGATGCGACAGGGGCGCACCGGACGGGGTGGGGCGGCATAGCGGGGCGGCGGGCTCGCCGGTGAGCCGGCCTGCGCCGGGTGGGCGGGCAGCGCTGGATCGGCGCGCCGAGGTCCAGGCAGCGCACGCGTAGCGTTCACCCCGCGGCCACCCGTGCTCGCTAGCGTCCGCGGGCGTGGGACGACGGGAGTGGCTGGCTCTGCTGGCGGTGAGCCTCGCCGTGGCGGCGTACGTCGGCGTCGGCGGCGGTGGCGGCTTGATCGACCTGCGCGTCTACCGGCTCGGCGGCGAGACCGTGTTCCTCGGCGGTCTCTACGACGTGCGGCTCCACCCTGAGGGGCTCGCGTTCACCTACCCGCCGATCGCGGCGATGCTGTTCGCACCGGTCGCTGCGCTGCCGGTGAGCGTCGCTGCCGCGCTGTGGAGCTTCGGCACCGTGGTGGCGCTCGGGTACGCCGTCGGGCTGGTCGTGCGGGTGCTGTCGCCGGCCGCGCCGTGGTGGACGAGCCCTGCCCTCACGGCCGGGTCGCTCGCCCTGGAGCCGGTGTGGTCGCACCTGTCGTTCGGGCAGATCAACACGCTGCTCATGGCGCTGGTGGTGCACGACCTGCTGCGCGCCGATCGACGCTGGTCGGGCGCGCTCGTCGGCCTGGCGGCCGGACTCAAGCTCACCCCGCTCGTCTTCGTGGTCTTCCTCCTGCTGGTGGGGCGGATCCGCGCCGCGGCGCTCGCTGCCGGATCGTTCGTGGCGACGGTGGTGGTCGGGTTCCTCGTCACGCCGCGGGACGCCTGGGCCTACTGGACCGCCCTGGCCGGAGACGCCGACCGGGTCGGGGGAGTGGCGTATGCGGGCAACCAGTCCGCGCTCTCGGTGCTGTGGCGGCTGCTCGGTCACGAGCCCAGCACGCTGGTGTGGTTGGTCGTCGCCGGTGCGCTCGGCGTGGGCACGCTGCTGCTCGGGGTGGTCGCCTGGCGTCGGGGCGACGCTGTCGGCAGCGTGCTCGGCACGTGCCTGGCCGCCGCCGCGATGCTGCTCGCCTCGCCGATCTCGTGGAACCACCACTGGGTGTGGGCGGTGCCGTTCGTGCTCGTGCTGTGGCACCTGGGTGCGGTGCCGGCGCGCGCGGTAGCGCTGGCGTGGGTGCTCGTCACCGCGGCCGCCGTGGTCCGCTGGCCACCGCGGTCAGGCGACCGGGAGGTGTTGTGGACGCCGCTCGAGCAGGTCGCCGGCAACGCCTACTTCCTCGCCGCGATCGGATCCGTCGCGGTCAGCGCCTGGTGGCTGCGGGCGCACACCACCTCGGCGGGCCGGCCGGACACCGCGGTCCTGCCCGCCGGCCGCTGAAGCACGCCGCCGTCGAAGACGATCCCCGCCTCGCCCGGTGCGCCGTTGTCGCGGCCGGTGCGCCGCTGCAGCCGCGCACCGGGCGGGACGATCCCGCGTGACAGCTGCGTTCCGCGCGCCGCAGACCCGCTGGCTCCACCGGCAGCGCCTGGCCTGCTAGACAGTCCCCATGCACGCCCTGGTGATCGGCGAGTCGCTGATCGACATCGTCCTGGCCCCCGACGGCACCGAGACCGAGCATCCCGGCGGCAGCGCGGCCAACGCAGCTGTCGCGCTGGCGCGGCTGGGCCGGGAGACCCAGCTGCTGACGGCGTACGCCGCCGACGACCGTGGCCGCGCGCTCGCCGCCCACCTGGCCAGCGCGGGGGTCACGCCCGCCGCCGACCCCGAGGTGCTCGAGCGCACCGCCACCGCGACGGCACGGATCAACCCGGACGGGTCGGCGAGCTATGAGTTCGACATCGAGTGGCAGGTCGCGGGCGGGGAGCTCGCCCGGCCGAAGCGGGTGCACGTCAGCTCGCTCGCGCCGGTGCTCGACCCCGGCGCCGAGCAGGTGCACCACGCCCTCGACCGGCTCGAGGGCGTGCCGGTGAGCTACGACATCAACTGCCGGCCGGGCATCACCGGTGCCGGCGCTGATCTGCGGTGGCGGGTGGAGCGGATGGTCGCCCGGTGCGACCTGGTGAAGTGCAGCGACGAGGACCTGGCGGTGCTCTATCCGCACCTCGGCGTCGGCGAGGCCGCCCGCCACCTGCGCGGCAGCGGTCCGGTGGCGGTGGTCGTCACCCGCGGCGGCGAGGGCGCGACGTGGTTCGGCGAGCAGGTCGTCGACGTTCCCGCCGAGCGGGTCGAGGTGGTGGACACGATCGGCGCGGGCGACACCTTCGGCGCGGCGCTGCTCGACGCCTTGTGGGACGCCGATCTCACCGCACTCGACCGTGACGACATCGAGCACGCCCTCGGGCACGCGGTGGCCGCCGCGGCGGTCACGGTGTCCCGCCCGGGCGCCGACCCGCCGTACGCCCACGAGCTCACCCGAGAGCTGGCGCCGGAGCAGGGGCAGTAGGCCGACGCTAGGCGAGCAGCGCCAGCAGCTCGCGAGCGTTGGCGATGGCGTGGCCCGAGCCGTCGTTGTCGAAGTAGCCCCACACCTCGCGGCCCTCGCCGCGCCAGCCCTCGATCCGGCGGGCCCACACCTCGATCTCGTCGGGGGAGTAGCGGCCGGCGTACAACGGAGCCGAGTGGGGCCCGTGCCACCGGCAGTAGACGAAGGGCGCGGTCGCGCGCAGCGCCGTGTGCAGGCCGGGGCCGTGGGTGACGACGAAGGCCGCTTGGTGCTTCTCCAGCAGGGCCGCCACGTCGTCGTCGTCCCACGAGGGGTGCCGCAGCTCCATGGCGACGCGGACCTCGGGTGAGACCTGCGCGAGGAACGAGCCGAGCCGGTCGTCGTCGCGCTCGAAGTCGCCCGGCAGCTGCACGAGTACGACGCCGGCCCGGTCGCCGAGGGCACGCATCGCGGCCGCGAGGCGCTCGGCCCAGGCGCCGTCGTCGCGCAGCCGCCGGCCGTGGCTGAGCCAGCGTGACGCCTTCACCGACATCCGGAACCCGGGCGGCAGCGAGGTGGACCATCCGCGGAACGGCCGCTCGCCGGGCCAGCGGTAGAACGACGCGTTCAGCTCGACGGTGTCGAAGTGCTGGGCGTAGAAGTCGCGCCACTTCGCCTTGCCGAGGCCGTCGGGGTAGAACACGCCCGCCCAGTGGTCGTAGGACCACCCGGATGTCCCGATGCGCACCCCGTTGATGACCGGATCCATGTGCGGCCGGTACCCCGGAAGGGCCGCGACGTCGACCAAAGTCGACGCAGTGACGCCCGGGGTCGGTCGCGCGAGCGCGTGGCCGACCGGTTGTCTGGTGGGCATGAACTCCCCGGTGGCTCTGGTGATCGTCGGTTGCGAGATCGG
>JAPSKJ010000088.1 GCA_031177735.1 Nocardioides sp. | reverse complement strand
CTTCACGCTGCCCGGCAACCCGGTCTCCTCCTACGTCTCCTTCCAGACCTTCGTGCTGCCGGCGCTGCGCAAGCTGATGGGGATCACCCCGCTGGTGCAGCCGACGCTCACCGCCCGGCTCACCCACCCGGTGCGCTCGCCGGCCGGCAAGCGGCAGTTCCTGCGCGGTGAGTACGCCGCCGGCTCGGTCAGCCCCGTCGGCGGACCCGGCTCGCACCTGATCGGTGACCTCGCCGCCGCCAACTGCCTGCTGATCGTCCCCGAGGACGCCACCGAGCTGGACGCCGGCGCGAGCGTCGAGGTCGTGCTCCTGGACGGAGCGCTGTGATGGGCGAGCTCACCCACCTCGACGAGTCCGGCGCCGCGCGGATGGTCGACGTCTCGCAGAAGGCGGTCACCCACCGGGTCGCCGTCGCCACCGGGCGGGTGCTCGTCTCCGCCGAGGTGATCGACCTGCTGCGCGGTGAGGGGGTCCCCAAGGGCGACGCGCTCGCGGTGGCCCGCATCGCCGGGATCATGGGCGCCAAGCAGACCCCGTCGCTGATCCCGCTGTGCCACCCGCTCGCGATCTCCGGGGTGAGCGTCGACCTCGCCGTGCTCGACGACGCCGTCGGCATCACCGCCACCGTCAAGACCACCGACCGCACCGGCGTCGAGATGGAGGCGCTGACCGCCGTCTCCGTCGCCGCCCTCACCGTCGTCGACATGGTCAAGGCGGTCGACAAGGGCGCCGTCATCACCGACGTGCGGATCGAGTCCAAGAGCGGCGGCAAGTCGGGGGAGTGGCACCGGTGACCCGCCTCGCCGGCGTCGTGGTGGCCTCCAACCGCGCGGCCGCCGGGGTCTACGACGACACCACCGGGCCGCTGATCGTCGACTTCCTGCGCGAGCGGGGCTTCGAGGTCGCCAGCCCGGTCGTCGTGCCCGACGGCGAGCCCGTCGGTGCCGCCATCTCCCACCACCTGCTGCACGGCGCCGAGGTGGTCCTCACCACCGGCGGCACCGGCCTCACCCCGACCGACCGCACTCCGGAGGTCACCCGACCGCTGCTCGACCGGGAGGTGCCCGGCATCGCCGAGGCCATCCGCGCCGCGGGCATCGCCAAGGGCGTGCCGACCGCGACGCTCTCCCGCGGCCTGGCCGGGGTCGCCGGCGGCTGCCTGGTGGTCAACCTGCCCGGCTCGCGCGGCGGTGTGAAGGACGCCCTCGAGGTGCTCGGCCCCGTCCTGGAGCACGCGCTGTCCCAGATCGCGGGGGGCGACCACCCCCGTCCGGAGTGAGTGCCCAGGGCTGGCCGGCCCGGCTCACCAGCGGTGAGGTGACGGTCCGGCCGATCAGCCGGCACGACGCCGAGGAGTGGCGGCTGGCGCGCCGGCGCAGCGCGGCCTGGCTGCACCCCTGGGACGCCACCGTGCCGCCCGGCGGCGACGCCCGGCCCACCTCGTTCGCGGCGCTGGTGCGCCGGCTCAACCGGAGCGCACGGGCCGGGACGGCGTACCCCTTCGCGATCGAGGTCGACCGCCACTTCGTCGGCCAGGTGACGGTGAGCAACATCGTGCGCGGGTCGGCGCTGTTCGGCTCGATCGGCTACTGGATCGACGTGGAGTACGCCGGCCGCGGGATCGTGCCGCGCGCGGTGGCGCTGGCGATCGACCACTGCTTCGCAAGCGGACTGCACCGGGTCGAGATCGCCATCCGGCCGGAGAACTCCAACTCGCTGCGGGTCGTGGAGAAGCTCGACATCCGCGAGATCGGCTACGCCCCGCGCTATCTGCACATCGACGGGGCCTGGCGCGACCACCGGCTCTTCGCCATCACCGCCGAGGAGTGCCCGGAGGGGATGTTGGCGCGGCTGGACGCCGGTGGCGGGGCGGCGGCGGAATCCCCGGTTAACCGGTGATTCCCGAACTTCTCGGGCGTTGCAAAGGCCGAGAAGTGACGCACTCCCCGGTTAACCGGGGATTCCGACAACCTCACCGCAAACCCCACGAGTCACACAGGCAATTTGCGACACACGGGTAGACATCCGACCCGCCCTGCGCTAGCGCTTCTAACCTCTCTCACGTGGACCCGAGCGCACTCATCTTCGTCGCCCTCGCCGTGGCGTGGGCCGCCTACCTGATCCCGAAGGCGCTCGAGCACCACGAGGAGAGCGTCCGCAGTCGCACGGTGCAGACCTTCTCCCACACCATGCGCGTGCTGGCCCGCCGCGAGCCGGCCGGCCGCACCACCGCGCTGGTGCCCGGTGCCGGCGATCGGCCGGCCGCCGCCGACGCGGCCGCCGCCGAGGCCGAAGCCGCATCCGCCGACGTCGGCCGGCCCACGCCGCAGCCTGCCCGTCCCGTCCCCGCTGCGGCTCGCCGCCGTGCTGCCGCCGTCGCCGCCCGGCGTCGACGCAACGTGCTCGGGCTGCTCCTGCTCGGCCTCGCCGTCGTGGGCGGCCTGGCGCAGTTCGCGGTGATCACCTGGCCGTGGACCGCGATCCCGGGCGGACTGATCGTGGCCTGGCTGGTCGCCTGCCGGGTGATGGTGAAGAAGGAGCGGCGCACCGCGACCGTCCGCCGCCCGCGCGCCACCGTTGCTCAGCCCCCCGCCGCGCCCGTGCCGACGACGGACGTCGTCGACGACCCGCTCACCGAGGACATCCCGGTGGCCGTGGACGGGCCCGAGGAGTACGCCGAGCCGACCGATCCCACCGGACACGGCTGGGCTCCGGTCGACGTGCCGCTGCCGACGTACGTCTCCAAGCCCGCGGCCCCTCGCCGCTCGGTGAGCACGATCGACCTCGACTCCACCGGCGTGTGGACCTCGGGTCGCACCGCGGCCGACTCGGCGCTGGCCCGCGAGGCCGAGGAGGCCGACCGCGCCCAGCGCGCACAGGCCGCCCAGGCGGCCGAGGAGCGCCGGGTCAGCGGCGCCTGACCACGCCGGAAGTCAGCCGATCTAGACCAAGGTCGGGTACCGCAAGGTAAAGGCCTTCCCTAGGGTCGACCTCGTGCTGCAACTGGAGGGTGTGAGCAAGCGGTTCGACCAGCGGGTGGTGCTCGACGACATCGGGTTCACCATCGCGCAGGGCCGGATGACCGGCTTCGTCGGCGGCAACGGCGCCGGCAAGACCACCACGATGCGGATCATCCTCGGCGTGCTGGAGGCCGACGCCGGCAGCGTCACCCTGCACGGCCGCCAGCTCACCGCTGCCGACCGGCGCCGGTTCGGCTACATGCCCGAGGAGCGGGGCCTGTACCCGAAGATGCGGGTGCGCGAGCAGCTGGTCTACCTCGCCCGGCTGCACGGCTGGGACGCCCCCGCCGCCCACACCAACGCCACCGAGCTGATCGAGCGGCTCGGCCTCGGCGAGCGCGCCGACGACGCGGTCGAGACGCTCTCGCTGGGCAACCAGCAGCGCGCCCAGATCGCCGCCGCGCTCGTCCACCGCCCCGAGGTGCTCGTGCTCGACGAGCCCTTCTCCGGCCTGGACCCGATGGCCGTCGAGACCGTCCAGGCGGTGCTGCACGAGTACGCCGCCGGCGGGGTCCCCGTGCTGTTCTCCTCCCACCAGCTCGACATCGTCGAGCGGCTCTGTGACGACCTCGTGGTGATCGCCGGCGGCCGGATCCGCGCGGCCGGGCCGCGCGAGGAGCTGCGCGCCCAGCACACCGCACCGGTGTGGGAGCTCGTGGTGGACGACCCCTCCTGGGTCAAGGACTGGCTCGGCGACACCGGCTCGGTCGTCGCCGCGGACGGGCCGGCCGTCCAGGTCGAGGCGCCCGACGACGTACGTCGTCGATTGCTGACCGAAGCGGCGACCCGCGGCTCCGTCCATGCGTGGCGCCAGGTCCGGCCCACGCTCGCCGAGATCTTCCGGGAGGTCGTCCGATGAGCGCCACCAGCACGTCGCCCAGCG
Source organism: Nocardioides sp. (assembly GCA_031177735.1). GTDB lineage: Bacteria > Actinomycetota > Actinomycetes > Propionibacteriales > Nocardioidaceae > Nocardioides. The sequence goes on along the minus strand of JAPSKJ010000088.1, from coordinate 4,248 downwards.
CCCCTCCGGCCACGCAGGGGGAGCGGGGCTTCACCGGCACGGTGTGGCTGGTCGCCCTGCGGGAGATCACCACCCGGCTGCGCTCCAAGGCGTTCCTGTGGACCTCCGGCCTGCTGGTCGCCGTCGCTGCCGCCGGTGTGGTCGTCCCCAACCTGATCGGTGGCGATCCCGACCCGGTGAAGGTGGCGGTCGTCGGGCAGTCGCCGGTCGAGCTGGCCGCGCTGGAGGACGGCCAGGGTCATGCCTACTTCGACGTCGAGGGAGATCCGGTCGACCGGTCCGCAGCCGAGGAGATGCTGCGTGAGGAGGAGGTCGACGGCGCCCTGGTCTTCGGTGAGGACGGCAGCGTGACCGTGGTCGGCCTCCGCGAGCCGCCGGACCGCGCGGTCGAGGCGTTCTCCACCGTGCCCGCCGTGGAGGTCATCGATCCGTCCGCCCGCGACCCGCAGGTGCTCTACTTCGTCTCCATGGCCTTCGGGCTGCTGTTCTTCCTCGTCGCGATGACGTTCGGCACCCAGATCGCGCAGAGCGTGGTCGAGGAGAAGCAGACCCGCATCGTCGAGATCCTGCTCGCCACCGTCTCCGCCCGGGCCCTGCTGGCGGGCAAGATCCTCGGCAACTGCCTGCTCGCGATCGGCCAGGTGGTCGCCATCTCGGTCGCGGCGCTGGTCGGGCTGGCCGTGACCGGGCAGCAGATCGGCCTCTCCGACCTGGGCGCGCCGATCCTGTGGTTCGTGGCGTTCTTCATCGTCGGCTTCGCGATGGTCGCCGCGCTGTTCGCCGCCTTCGCCAGCCTCATCTCCCGCGCGGAGGACATCGGCTCGGCGACCACCCCGGTCACCACGCTGGTGATGATCCCCTACATGCTGTCCTTCGTCATCGCGGGCAACGAGACCTGGACGCGGATCCTGGCGTGGGTGCCGTTCTCCTCGCCGACGACGATGCCGACCCACGTCTACGCCGGCGAGGCGCACTGGTGGGAGCCGATCGGTGCCCTGCTCGTGCTGGCCGCGACCACCGTGGTGATCGTGCTGGTCGGTGAGCGGATCTACCGCAACTCCCTGCTCCGCATCGGCGCGAAGGTGCCGCTGCGCGAGGCGCTGAAGCGCGCACGCGACTGAGGCGCATCCGATTCGGTAAGTGCCGGGGAGCGGTGCTAAGGTTTCGAACCGCTTGGGGCTGTGGCGCAGTTGGTAGCGCGTCTCGTTCGCAATGAGAAGGCCAGGGGTTCGAATCCCCTCAGCTCCACCGAGTGCAGCACACGACGCCAGGTCGATCTCCCGGTTCGGGGAGGTCGACCTGACGTCGTTCCGGGAGGTTGATGCAGCCGCCCGGGGGTACGCCGCCGTCGATCCGGCTCGGTCGCGCGAGCGCTTGACGGCGTACATCGCCTCGTCGGCGCCTCCTGCCGCGTACGCTCGCTGACGTGGCGAGCGACGCGCAAGCACGCACCGTGGCGCAGAAGATGGGCATCAAGCCCGGTGCGCGCGCCTATCTGAGAGACGCTCCGGCGGCGACCGTCGAGGCAATGGGCCTTCCCGAGCTCGATCTCGTCGAGACCCTCGCGGGCGAGTTCGACTACCTGCATCTGTTCGTCGTCCGTCAGCGCCAGATGCGTGACCAGTTCGGCGAACTGCGTGACCGGCTCCGTCCCGGGGGGATGCTGTGGGTGTCGTGGCCCAAGGGTGGCAGGCTCGGGACGGACCTGAGCATCAAGTCGGTGATCGCGATCGGTTACGACCTGAGCATGGTCGAGAGCACCTGCCTGCGGGTCGACGCCGTCTGGTCGGGGTTGAAGTTCACCCATCCCAAGCGCGGCAAGACCTACGCCAACAGCTACGGCACCCTGCCGGATCAGCGGCGCTGACCCCGCAGGTTCTCACCCGAGCCGACACCGCCAGGGGAGGACGACACGCGATCGGCGCGATCGCGGGGGAGCGGCGCGTGAGCGCGTCGCGTCGTGGGTAACCTGTCTGCATCCACATGGGGGAATAGGTGATCTCTTGTCAGGCGGAAGGATCGAGCGCGGCCGCAAGCCGACCGTGGTCGTCGTCGACGACTCCGACGAGGTCCGCAACCTGGTCCGCACCCGGTTGCGGCTGTCCGGGCTCTTCGACGTCGTCGGTGACGGCCGCGACGGAGCCGACGCGATCGGGCTGGCGTTTCGTCACGAGCCGGACCTGATCCTGCTCGACATCTCGATGCCGGTCATGGACGGCCTCGAGGCACTGCCGGCCATCCTCACCCTCGCCCCGGAGACCAAGGTCGTCATGTTCACCGGCTTCGAGGAGGAGGGGCTGGCCAGCCGGGCCAAGCAGCTCGGCGCTGCGGGCTTCGTGGAGAAGTCGGTCCGCATCGAGGAGCTGCCCATGCGGCTGTGGCGCATCATCGGCGGCCGGGCGGCCCCGCCGGAGCGGCGGCCCCGGCTCCGTGCGGTCGGCGACGACGATCCCACGCCGCCCGATGCGCCCGAGCAGGCCGTGCTCGACGAGCACCTCGAGCGGTTCCGCGAGCTCTTCGACCAGGCCGCGATCGGCATGGCGACGATGACCCTCAACGGCAGCATCGTGCGCGCCAACGGCGCGCTGGCGGCGTTCATGGACTGCGAGCCGGTCGACCTGATCGGCGTCGACTACGGCGAGCTGACCCGGGGGAAGGGCGACGCTCTCGACCACGGGCTTGCCGTGATCACCACCCAGGGCGAGGACCTCACCCTCTTCGAGCACCAGCTGCCCACCAACCAGGACCGCACCGTCCAGGTGACCCTCACCCCGATCCGTGACTCCAACGGCGCGGCGCTCTACGTCTTCGCGCAGGTGCAGGACATCAGCGCTCAGCGACACGCCGAGGACGCGCTGCGCCGCAGCGAGGAGCGGTTCCGGCTGCTGGTGACCGCGGTCGAGGAGTACGCCATCTACATGCTCGACCCCACCGGGCACGTGATCAGCTGGAACGCCGGAGCCCAGCGGATCAAGCAGTACGCCGCCAGCGAGATCATCGGCCAGCACTACCGCGTCTTCTACCCCGCAGAAGAGCAGGCCGACGGCCACCCCGAGCACAACCTGGAGATGGCGCTCGCCCACGGCCACTACTCCGAGGAGGGCTGGCGCGTCCGCAAGGACGGCACCCGCTTCTGGGCCAGCGTGGTGCTCACCGCCATCTTCGACGAGGCGGGGCGCCACTTCGGCTTCTCCAAAGTCACCCGCGACCAGACCGAGGCACGCGAGCGGGCGGAGGAGCGCCGCCGGGCCGAGGAGCAGCAGGCTCACCTGCTGGCCGTCACGGCGCACGAGCTGCGCACCCCGGCCGCGGTCATCGAGGGCTCGGCGCAGACCCTGCTGGTCCACGCCGACCAGCTGACTCCGGACGAGCGCGACCAGTTCCTCAGCGGCATCCGGGGCAGCGCTCACCGGCTCAACCGGCTGGTCTCCGACCTCACCACCGCATCCCGGCTGCAGACCGACACGCTGCGCATCCACGCCGAGGACGTCTCGCTCCGCTCGCTGCTCGAGTCGGCGGTGTCCCGCGCTCGGGTGGCCCACCCCGGCCTCGACGTCGATCTCGAGGTCCTCAGCGACGCCACCATGCGGGTCGACCCCTCTCGGATCGGCCAGATGCTGGACAACCTGCTCGACAACGCGAACCTGCACGGCTGGCCGCCGATCGCGATGACCGGTGAGGCCATCGGTGACAGCGTGCGGATCAGCGTCTCCGACGCCGGACCAGGGGTCCCCGAGGAGCTGCACGACCGGCTCTTCGACCGGTTCGCCTACGCCGGGCCCACCGGCGCGACCGGCCTGGGGCTCTACCTCGTGCGCGAGATCGCCCGTGGCCACGGCGGCGAGGTCCGTTACGTGCCGCCCGCGGAGGGCCGGCGCGCCGCCTTCGTCATCACGCTGCCGACCGACAGCACCTCGAGCAACGGCCACCACGCCGGCACCGACGGCGCGGTCGACGCCGAGCGCGCCTGACCGCTCACCGCTCGGCGGGCCCCGCCGGGTCGGGCTCGTCCGCCAGCCGCGCGGCATAGAGCGCGTGGCGGCCCGAGAGGCCCTTCAGGGTCACGGGCTCGAGCGGGACCAGGCGGACGTCATCGGTGTCCGCGAGCGTCGCGGCGAGCGCGCCGGAGACCAGCACCTCGCCGCCTCGCGCCAACCCGGCCACCCGCGCTGCCAGGGCGACGTTGCGGCCGAAGAAGTCGCCGTCGCGCTCGATCGCCTGGCCGACGTGCAGGCCGATCCGCACCCG
>JAPSKJ010000087.1 GCA_031177735.1 Nocardioides sp. | reverse complement strand
GCGTACTCGTAGCGAGCCAGCTCCAGGGCGGGCTCGAATCCGATGGCGGCCACGGCGCCGACGCCGGCGACCGCGAGAGCGATCAGGCACTCCCGCACCGCCTGGACGAACCGCACGGCCGGCACGGTCACCATCACCGCGAGGACGGCGGCGACCGCCGCCGACATCACGGCGGCCCCGGATCGCAGCTGCGGCTCGTCGAGCACCAGCACGGCCACGCCCGCGACAAGCGCGAGCCCACCGAAGATGACCGGGCGGCCACCGGTGCGGGCGGCCAGCCCGACGGTGTACGCCGTCGTCACGGTCACCGCGCCGGCCTCGCCGAGCCACTGCGGGCCGAGGGAGAAGACCTGGGCGAGGAGCGCCGCGAGACCCGCCAGCACCGCACCGAACCACAGGGCGAGCACCGGCAGCGGGGCGCGGTGGCTCGCAGCCGGCTCGACCGGCCCGGACGCGGCCGGGCCCTCGAGGGCGACCGCGTGCGGGCGCACGATCGGCTCGACCATGGTCGTCGCGGTGCCCGCCCCCGACGGGACGGTGGTGACCGTCGTCGACGGGGCCGCCTCGCGCGCAGAGCCTGCGGTCGCGGGCGCAGCGGTGGCGGGGTCAGCGCTCGACGGCGTCAGGTCGGCCGGATCGTCGAGCTCGACGTAGCCCTTGACCGGGGCTGGTTCGGCGCGCCGGGCACCGCCGCGTCGCGAGCCCCCGGACCGACGGGTGCGCGCAGGCTCGGCGCGGCGTCGGGGGGCGGCTCTGGTCACGCAGCGAGGTTACATTCGCCGGTTCGCGAGGCTGGGGTTGACGGTGCGCGCCTGCGCGACGACCGAGCGGTCGAGGGTGGCCATGATCACGTCCGGACCGTCACCGGCCTCGGCCACGACGCGGCCGAGCGGGTCGACGACCAGGGAGTGGCCGGAGTAGCGCGGCCCGGGCTGCCCGACGGCGACGACGTACACGGTGTTCTCGATCGCGCGTGCGGTGACCAGCGTGCGCCAGTGGTGGACCTTCCCCTCGCCGGCGACCCACGCTGCCGGCACGACGAGCACCTCCGCTCCGGCGTCGACCAGCACGCGGGCGAGCTCGGGGAAGCGCAAGTCGTAGCAGGTCATCAGCCCCACCGGGACGCCGGCGACCTCGACCACGACCGGCTCGACCGGGCCGGCGGTGAGCCGGTCGGACTCGCGGTAGCCGAAGGAGTCGTAGAGGTGGATCTTGCGGTAGGACCTCAACCGGCCGCCGTCGGCCAGGACCAGGGTGTTGTAGGGCCGGGCCGGGTCGTCGGAGGCCTCGAACATGCCGGCCAGCACCGCGCACCCGCGCTCGCCGGCGACCCGGGCGACCTCGGCCGCGAACGGCCCGTCGAGGGGCTCGGCGAAGGGGCCGACGTCGTCGCCCGGGGGCCCGAAGTCGCGGGCGAACGCCTCGGGGAACACCACCAGGTCGGCGCCCTCCGGGGCGAGCTGCGCCAGTCGCGCCCGGTTGTCCTCCGGCACGAGTGCGGACGCCTCCTGCACCAGGGCGACGCTCACCCGGCCGGTGTGGGGTGCGGTCATGGAGCACAGCCTGCCACCGTTTCCCTGGGTGGCTCCCGGTGGGAGGATGGAGCCATGACGTCACCCTTCGCCGCGATCGTGCTGGCGGGCGGTCGCGCGGCCGGGCTCGGAGGCGTCGACAAGGCCGGCGTCGAGATCGGCGGACGCACGCTGCTGACCTGGGCGCTCGACGCGGTGATGGACGCCCGCGAGGTCGTGGTCGTGGGTGATCCCGTGCCCACCGAGCGGCCGGTGACGTTCACCCGGGAGGACCCGCGCTACGGCGGTCCGGTCGCCGCGCTGATGACGGGCTTCGACGCGCTGCTCCAGCCGCCGGCGTACGTCGCCGGGCTGGCCGTCGACATGCCGCACCTGTCCGCGCACACCTTCCGACGCCTGCTCGAGGCGGCGCACGGCGCGGACGGGGCCGTGCTGGTCGGGCCCGACGGCCGGCGCCAGCTCGCCCTGGTGCTGGCCACCGCGCGGCTGCGCGAGGTGCGCCCCGACGTCGAGCACCAGCACAACATGCCCCTGCACCGGCTCCTTGCGGCGCTGGACCTGGTCGAGATCGCGTCGCAGGGCCAGGAGCACCGCGACGTGGACACCTGGGAAGACCTGCGCGATCTCGCCTGAAGCGGGCGGCAGCCTTTGCGCCGGTGACCCTTTACAGCCCGGCCGGTGCATGGTCAGGGTAGGAACGTGAACCTGCACGACTGGATCGACGAGGTCTGCGACATCCTCGACCTCGACACCGAGGTCGACGAGGGCCTGATCCTGGATCTGGCGAGGGTGGCGGCACACCAGGTTCAACGCACGGCGGCGCCGGTGTCGGCGTACCTCCTCGGCTTCGCCGCCGGGTCGACCGACGCCGACCCGGTCGCGCTCGAGCGGATGGCGGCACAGATCCAGCGACTCGCCGACAGCTGGGACCGGCCTTCCTCCGCGCGCGAGCCCGACGACGTCGACGTGGTGGTCGACGAGGCCGACGTCGACTTCAGCGCGGACCTCGAGGACGACCGCGCCGGCTGACCCGGGGCTCGGCCGGCCGGCCGCGACGCGGAGGCCGGTCTCCGCCCGCAGCGCGCCTCCCTAGAGTGGGGGCATGCGCGCCGTCTTCGCCGACCAGCCCGGAGAACCCGAGGTCCTGCGGGTCACCGAGACCGACGATCCTCGGCCCGCGCCCGGTGAGGTGGTGCTGGACGTGGTGGCAGCCGGCCTCAACCGGGCGGACCTGCTGCAGCGGCAGGGCTTCTACCCGCCGCCGCCGGGTGCGTCCGACGTGCTCGGGCTCGAGTGCAGCGGCACGGTCGCCGAGGTCGGCGAGGGCGTGACCGGCTGGTCCGTCGGCGACCAGGCGTGCGCACTCCTGGCCGGTGGCGGCTACGCCACGAAGGTGGCCGTCCCCGCGGGCCAGCTGATGCCGGTCCCCGCCGGGGTCGACCTCGTCGCGGCCGCCGCGCTGCCGGAGGTGGCGGCGACGGTGTGGTCCAACGTCTACATGGCCGGTGGCCTGCGCGACGGCGAGTGCTTCCTGGTCCACGGAGCCGGCGGAGGGATCGGCAGCTTCGCGATCCAGCTGGCGCACGCCCGCGGCGCCCGGGTCTTCACCACCACCGGGAGCCCGGAGAAGCGTGCGGCAGCCGCGGCGTTCGGGTCCGACGTCACCATCGACTACCGCGAGGAGGACTTCGTCGAGGTCGTCCACGACCACACCGGCGGCCGCGGCGTCGACGTCATCCTCGACAACATGGGCGCGGCCTACCTCGACCGCAACATCTCCGCGCTCGCCGACGGCGGTCGGCTGGTGATCATCGGCCTCCAGGGCGGCACCCGCGCCGAGCTCGACATCAACCAGCTGCTGCGCAAGCGCGGCTCGGTCATCGCCACCACGTTGCGCTCCCGCCCGAGTGAGGACAAGGCCCGCATCTGCGCCGAGGTGGTCAAGCACGTGTGGCCGCTGATCGAGGCGGGCCGGGTCCGACCGGTGGTGCACGAGGTGCTGCCGCTCGACCGGGTCGCCGACGCCCACCGGATCATGGAGGCCGGCGAGCACACCGGGAAGATCCTGCTGCAGGTCGGGTGAGCCCGCGTGCCGGGCGGGCCCGACCCACCGCTGGCTAAGGTGGTGGCATGACCGAGGAGCAGCGCGTGGTGATCATCGGCCCGGACGGACGCCCTGTGAACGAGGCTGTGCCGGGCCCCCTGGGCCAGTCCGCCGACGAGCCGGGTGAGGAGGAGGAGCGCTCCGTCACCGACCTGGTCGAGCAGCCGGCCAAGGTGATGCGGATCGGCTCGATGATCCGTCAGCTCCTCGACGAGGTGAAGGCCGCCCCGCTCGACGAGGCCAGCCGCGCCCGGCTGCGCGAGATCCACCAGTCCTCGATCAAGGAGCTCGAGGCCGGCCTCGCTCCCGAGCTGGTCGAGGAGCTCGAGCGGCTCAGCCTGCCCTTCACCGACGAGCACGTGCCCTCCGACGCGGAGCTGCGCATCGCGCACGCCCAGCTGGTCGGCTGGCTCGAAGGCCTGTTCCACGGCATCCAGACCGCCATCTACGCCCAGCAGGTCGCCGCTCGTGCGCAGTTCGAGCAGATCCGCCGCTCGCTGCCACCCGGCATGAGCGGTGTCCCCGGCCAGGAGCAGCAGCCACAGCAGGCGGAGGACAAGCCCGGCCAGTCCGGCGGGATGTACCTCTAGCCGCTGCTGCGCGTCCTCGGCCCCGGCCGAGTCGGCGTCAGGCAGTACGCCGCCGGGCCAGCGCGAGCCCGAGGCAGCCCACGATCACCAGGGCGATGCCCGGCGCGGCCACGCGCAGGAACGGCGTCGGGTGCACCGACGTCACCCGCTCGAAGTCAGCCTCCGCCGGTGCGGCCGGCGCGCCACCAGGGGCGGTGCCGGGCCCGAGCAGCGAGGTGACCTCGGCGACCAGCCCGTCGGACGCGCGGTCGGTGCCGCTGTTGCCGGCGGCCATCCAGGCGTCGCCGTCGGCGGTGACCAGGAAGAGGTAGCGCTCCTCGACGCTGAGGGCACCGAGCCCGCACCGGTCGCTGGCGGTGCGCACCCGCACGTCCGTGGAGGCGACCTGGCCCTGGTAGATCCGGTCGACGGTGACGTCGTGGACCACCGCGCGGCCTCCGCCGCCCGGCTTCGCCGAGGTGACCACCCCGCTGAAGACGGCCTGGGCCTGCGCGAGCTGCGTGGGCCGGTCCGCCGCAGCCGGCGGGCACGCCTGCGGGGTGGCGTGGGCGGCCGGGCCGACGGCGTACAGGCCCGGGAGCGTCAGCAGGACGGCAGCGAGGGTCGCGGCGAGTCGGCGCATGCGTCCATCTCAGCAGATCACAGCGCCAGCACGTCGGCCAGGGCGCGCGCGACGCCGTCGTCGTCGTTGGAGGGAGCGACGTGGTCGGCGCACTGGAGCACCGAGGAGTGCGCGTTGGCCATCGCGAAGGAGGTGCCGGCCCAAGTGAGCATCGGCAGGTCGTTGGGCATGTCGCCGAACGCGCACACATCGGCGGCGTCGATCCCGAGCTCCTCGCAGACCAGCGCGAGGGTGGACGCCTTGGTCACCCCCGCCGCGGAGATCTCGAGCAGGCTGGAGTCCGACGACCAGGTGATCGTGACCATCTCGTCGACGGCCTTCTCGGCGAGCGCCCAGTAGTCGGTCGGGCTCAGCTCCTCGTGACGCGCCAGCAGCTTCACCGGCGGGGGGTCGAGCAGGTCCTCCAGCGCGCCGCAGGGCTCGTCGGCGTGCACGAAACGCGGCAGGTAGTCGGGCTCGCGGGAGAAACCGGCCAGGCTCTCCACGGCGAAGGTCGAGCCGGGGATCGCCTCGCGGATCCGGTGGGCGACGTCGAGGACGACGCCGACGTCGAGCGGCCGCTCGAGCCAGACCCGGTCGTGGGCGACGTCCCAGACCAGGGCGCCGTTGGAGACGACGGCGAGCCCGTGGCTCCCGACGTGGTCGAAGACCTCGTAGCACCAGCGCAGCGGACGACCCGTCACGAACACGACCGGGATCCCTCGCCGGTCCAGCTCGGTGAGCACCTCCCGGGTGTACGCCGTCACCGAGCCGTCCGAGTGGACCAGCGTGCCGTCGAGGTCGGTCGCCACCAGCCGGGGCGAGCGCGGTGGCGAGGAGGTCACCACCCCATCATCCCTCACGCGGGAGGTCGCTCCACCCGCGCGAGGCCGCGCCGTCAGCCGGCGGCCCGGGGCGTGTCGGGGCCCACCCGCTCCAGCAGCCACGCCTGCACCTGTGCGTCGTCGGGACCCAGCGTGTCGCTGATGACGTGCGGCACGACCCGGCTGAAGTAGTCGGTCACCGGGCCGTCGGACTCGCGCACGACCATGCCCGCCGCCTCGTTGTCGATGATCCACGAGCCGAGCACGACGTGGTTGCCCTCGTAGACGGGCAGGTCGGTGTAGGCCTGGTAGACGAAACCCTCGGCGCCGTAGTCGCCCGGCATGACGATGTCCTCGACGCTGTCGGCGAGGTGGATCCGGATGTTGTCGCCCTCCCGGCCGTGCAGCGGCTTGGCGACCCAGTCGGTCAGATCGTGGGGCCCGTCGAAGTACGCCGGCAGCAGCAGCCTGTGGCCAGGGTTGCGCTCCCACAGCACCGGCAGGAGCGCCTTGGTGGACAGCAGCGCCTTCCAGGCCGGCTCGAACCAGCGGACCGGCTCTCGCTCGCGCTGCTCGACGATGTGGCGACCGAACGGCTCACCGAGCAGCACCTCCCAGGCGTAGAGCTTGAACGCGTTGGTGATCCGGTAGTCGTTGACGTCGCGGAACTCGCGGTCGTCGGGGTTCCAGCCGACCATCGCCATCGGGTGCGCGAAGGTCGCCAGCCCGGCCTGGACGGCGGTGTCCATCAGGTAGTGGATGGTCATCTCCATCTCGCCACCGTCGTACGCCTCGCCCTCACCCAGGTCGTAGAGGAAGTGCACCTCGCTGCCGGTGAGGACGCCGGAGGTCCGCAGCCGGCGCCAGGCGTTGACGAGGCGGTCGTGCACGCTGTTCCACTGGTCGAGGTCGGGCATGACCTCCTCGAGCCAACGCCACTGGACGACGCCGGTCTCGACCAGCCCGGTCGGGGTGTCGCCGTTGATCTCGAGCATCCGGATCGAGCCGTCGGGCCCGTAGGCGAGGTCGAAGCGGGCGTAGAGCGCCGGGTCGCGGCGCTCCATCGAGCGGCGGATCACCTCCATCGAACCTGCCGGGAGGCCCAGTCGCTCGTCGGTCATGCCCGAGCCGGGCGAGGCCATGAAGCCTGCGGCGTCCAGGCACATCGCCCACAGCTCCTCGGTGGCCGACTCCAGGGTCTCGACCTCCTCCAGGGTCAGCTCGTACCACGCCGACTCGTTCCAGTACGGGACCGTGCTGCCGTCGGGTCGGCTGGTGGTCGGGAAGACCAGGCCCTGCTCGGTGACGATGCGCTCCCACTCCGCCCGCGGGCGGATCCGATGCCGCCACATGTCAGGCGATGCTTGCGCAGACGATGACCGAGACCGACAGCGCGGTCGCCGCGGCGACGTACGCCAACGGGCGCACGGGACCGGGCTCGCAGACGATCTGGCGCAGGTCGCCAGGGGTGATGGCGTCGATGACGAAGAGCATCGCCGCGTTGAGCGCGATGCCCAGCGCGCCGAAGGCGACCGTCCAGCCCAGCGCCCAACCCAGGTCGGTCTCGCCGTTGGTCCAGATCGCGGTGAACAGCACCAGCGCGTTGGACAGCAGCCACGCCGCAGCCACGACGCCGGCGGAGCGCGAGTGGTGGTGGACCGACTCCACGCCGTTCTCGTCGACGCCGCGCAGGTGGCTGCCGAGGCGTCCCGGTGTGACGACGTCGAGGACGTAGTAGGCCAGCACCAGCATGGCGCCGGCGATCACCGCGTAGACGACGGCGTGGAACAGGGCGTTGAGGAGGTCGCTCATAGTGCTCCTTGGGAGGTTGGTGGGGCCGGGGTGCCGGTCAGGAGGAGAAGCCCTTGGTGCTGCCGCCGAAGCCGCCGCGGGTGGTCGACGACTTCACCGTCGAGCCGCCGGTGGTCGGCAGGCCGCCGCGCTGCACCGTGCCGTTGAGCGTCGACCCGTTCCAGGTGCCGCCCGAGACCGGGCTCCCGAGGCCCGGCACGGTCCGGTTGGCGGCGAGGTAGTACCAGAAGAACCCGCCGCCACCTCCGCCGTGGTACTCGTCATCGTCGTCGCACTGGTCGTCATCGACGCGCAGCTCGGTCTGCGGGTCGACGCAGACGGCGGCGTAGTCGGCGGACGAGGCGCATCCGGTCAGGCTGGCGGCCATCAAGGTGGTGACACCGAGGGCGACGCTGGCCGAGCGCATCCGTCGGCGTGGGGTCGTGGTCATCGGGTGCTCCTTCGGTCGAACGAGGGTGAGAAGACGTAGCCGACGCCGACCGCAGCCACCACAGCGACGGCCACCACGGTGACCGGCGAGGCGTCGAGGAGGCTGAGGGCGAGCACGCCGGTGAAGATCACGGTGGCCAGGGCCGGCACGACCAGTCTGCGCACCGGACGGGCGGCACGGGCGCCCCGGAAGAAGAACGGCACCGCTGCGCAGGTCGCCGCGTAGTAGGCGGAGACGAGGATCGCCGTCGCGGCGACGGTGTCCGCGAGGACGGCGTCGCTGGTGGCCAGCAGCGCGAGGTAGACGGCG
>JAPSKJ010000086.1 GCA_031177735.1 Nocardioides sp. | reverse complement strand
TGGGTAGGACTACCCGTTGATCACTGCTCGACGCCGATGATGCCCAGGTCGGGGTACATCGAGGTCGACGGGGTCACCGTGTAGTTGGCGACCTTGGAGCCGTGGACGTAGAAGTTCTTCAGGCCGTAGAGCGGGATGTAGGCAACGTCCTCGCCCAGCTTCAGGTCGGCCTGCGCCAGGTACTCGTTCTGCTCCTCGACCGAGGCCGCGCTGATGGCCTGGTCGATGATGGCGTTGAACTCCTCGCTCTCGTAGCAACCGTAGTTGTTGCCGCAGAAGGTCGCCGTGATGTTCGGGCGGCTGTCGAACAGCGCCGCCGTCACCGTCATCGCGGACGGCCAGTCGGCACCCCAGCCGGCCATCATGACGTCGGACTCCTTCTCAGGCTTGCCGATCACGTCGTAGTAGGTGTCGCTGAGCGGCTCGAGCTTGGTGTTGAAGCCCGCGGCGTCCCAGCCCTCCTTCAGCACGGCCGCGATCTGGTCGTTCGTCGCGCTCGTGGCGTAGGTGAAGGTGATCTCCAGCGGCGTGGTGACACCGGCCTCCTCGAGGAGCGCAGCAGCGGCCTCGGGGTCACCGGCGTTGTCACCGGCGAACGCCGGGTTGTCGGCGTAGCCCGGCAGCGTCGGGCTGACGATCGACTCGGCCGGAGCCGCGGCGTTCTCGCCACCGCGCGCCTTGACGACGGCGTCGACGTTGGTCGCCAGGGCGAGCGCCTGGCGGACGCGGACGTCCTGCATCTCCGGGCTCTTCATGTTCGGGAGCAGGTAGAAGACGTAGGGCGAGTCGGTCTGGACCGCGCGCTCCTCGACCGGGCCGACGATCTGGCTGTAGTGCGACGGCGGCACGTTCGGAGCGGCGACAGCGAACTGGTCGTTGCCGGAGTCCGCGATGACGCGGTCGATGATCAGCTCGATCGAGGTGTCCGACGGGTCGACCTGGTACTCGATGGTGTCGGGCAGCGCCGCGCGCAGCTCGGTGGTGTCGGTCGCCGGGTCGTAGTTCTCGTTGCGGACCAGGGTCGCGCCGCTGTTCTTCTCCCAGCGGTTGCCCTCGATCCGGTAAGGACCGTTGGACAGCACCTTCCAGGTCGACTTGGCACCCTCGTCGAAGGACTGCTTGTAGGGGTCCATCATCGACAGACCGGCGACCGCCAGCGGGAAGTCGACCCACGGGGTCTTGAAGCGGTAGGTGATCGTCTTGCCGTCGCAGGTGATCGCCTTGTCGAACTCCGCCTGGCCCTCGCCGGTGTAGGGGCCCTTGTAGACGGGCTGACCCTTGGCGTCCTCGGGGATGTCGAGGTAGGTGGTCAGGTAGGTCGGGCCACCGGTGATGACGTCGGAGGCGAACACACGGGAGGCGCCGTACTTGAAGTCCTCACACGTGATGTCCGAGCCGTCCTCCCACTTGACGCCGTCCTTGAGGGTGAACTGCCAGACCTTGCCGCCCTCCAGCGAGGTGCCGGTGTCGGTGGCGAGGTCAGCGACCGGCGTGGCGCCGACCTCAGGGTCCTCGGTCACCGGGAACGCGACCAGGCTGCGGTACATGGTGCGCCGCAGGTTGGCGAGCTCCAGACCGTAGTAGGCGCGCTGCGGGTCCAGGCTCTCGAACGGGTAGTGCTGCAGGTAGTACAGCGTGCCGCCCGCCGCGGACTCGTCCGTGCTGGTCGTCTCGTCGCCGCCGGCGTTGTTGCCGGTCGACTCCTCGTCGCCACCACCGCAGGCGGCGAGTGTCGCCGCCAGAGCGGCAGCGGCCGTCGCCGACAGCACCCGCTTCAGATAGTTGGCCATTGCTTCTCCTTGGATGTGTGACGCGCCATCGCTGGCGGCACTTTCAGCGACTCCATGCCGCCGAAGACTTGAGAGGGTCGGGGAAGTCGCTCAGCGATCACCCTTGGGGTCCAGCGCGTCACGCAGACCGTCGCCGAGCAGGTTGAAGCAGACGACGATGAGCGCGATGAGGAAGGCCGGCGTGAAGAAGTAGACGAAGTCCGCCTGGGCGAAGCTCAGCGAGTGCGTCAGGATGTTGCCCAGCGTCGGCGTGGGCGGCGTGACGCTCACGCCGAGGTAGCTCAGGGCGGCCTCCGCGGAGACGAACGCCGGCAGGTACAGCGTGAAGTTGACGAGGATCGGAGCCCACAGGTTGGGCAGGACCTCCTTGAAGTACAGCCGCCCCGGGGAGGCGCCGATCAGCCGTGCGGCGTGCACGAACTCGCTCTCGCGGAGTGACAGCACCTGACCGCGCACCAGGCGGGCCAGCCCCGGCCAGCCGAACAGACCGAGGACGAGGATGACGTAGACCGACTGCGCCACCGTGCCCTCTGGAAGGTTGACGACCTCGGTCAGGAAGGCGAGCGCCACCGAGGACAGCGCCAGCAGCATCAGCGTCTGCGGGAACGACAGGGTCAGGTCGATCGCCCGTCCGACGATCGTGTCGACCCAGCCGCCGCTGAACCCGGCGATGATCCCCATGACCACGCCGAGGACGACTGCAACCAGAGTGGCGCTGATCGCGATCATCAGCGAGTAGCTGATGCCGAGCCACACCCGCGACAGCACGTCGCGGCCGATGCCCGGCTCGACGCCCAACGGGTGGTCCCAGCTGATGCCGCCGAAGTCGCCGATCGGGATGTAGTCCGGGCCGATCAGGTCGCTGTGGGTCTTCAGCGGGTCCAGCACGTCGAAGGCCACCAGGAACGGCGCCGAGACGGCGGCCAAGAAGTAGAAGACCACGACGACCAGCGAGATCATCGACAGCTTGTCCTTGCGGAACCGGGTCATCGCCAGTCGGAACGGCGACCTGCCGGCGACCTTCTCAGGCTCTTCAGGGTTCTCCGCGAGCGGATCGGGCTCGCGCCCGCCGTGCTCCAGGGGGTTCGCCTGAATGGTCATGTCACCTCGAGATTCGTGTACGACGGTGTACGGATGCCGGGTCGGGCATCACCGGTCGGGCGCTCACGGTCCGTGCGCCGTGGGCGACTCTATGTGAAGGATCGGGGTCGAGCGATCACTCACGCGTAACGATCTGGTCTCAACAGCCGGACGGCTTTTCGCATAGGGGCCGTCCTGTGGATCAGCCGTCGGGGTTGAGATCCTTCTGCGGCGCGGCGTCGACACCGGCCTCCTTGCGCTGCTGCGGGGTGATCGGCGCAGGGGCGGCCGTCAACGGGTCGTAGCCGCCGCCGGACTTCGGGAACGCGATCACCTCGCGGATCGAGTCCGCACCCGCGAGCAGGCCGACGGTGCGGTCCCAGCCGAAGGCGATGCCGCCGTGCGGCGGGGCGCCGTACTTGAAGGCCTCCAGCAGGAAGCCGAACTTCTCCTCGGCCTCGGCCTCCCCGATGCCCATCAGGTCGAAGACGCGCTTCTGGACGTCCTCGCGGTGGATACGGATCGACCCACCGCCGATCTCGTTGCCGTTGCAGACGATGTCGTAGGCGTAGGCGAGCGCGTTGCCCGGGTCGGCGTCGAAGCCCTCGGGGTCCTGGGGCATCGTGAAGGCGTGGTGGACGGCCGTCCACTCCCCCTTGCCGACGGCGACGTCGCCGGAGGCGACGGCCTCACCGGCCGGCTCCAGCAGCGGCGCGTCGACGACCCACAGGAAGCTCCACTGCGACTCGTCGAGCAGGCCGGTGCGCCGGCCGATCTCCAGTCGCGCCGCACCCAGGAGGGCGCGGCTGGGCTTGGTCGCGCCGGCCGCGAAGAAGATGCAGTCACCCGGGGCGGCGCCGACGTGGGCGGCCAGGCCGGCCAGCTCGGTCTCGGAGAGGTTCTTGGCGACCGGGCCGGTGAGGGTGCCGTCCTCCTGGACCAGCACGTAGGCCAGTCCCCTGCCGCCGCGCTGCTTGGCCCAGTCCTGCCACGCGTCCAGCTGCTTGCGGGGCTGGCTGGCGCCACCGGGCATGACCACCGCGCCGACGTACTCGGCCTGGAAGACCCGGAAGGGGCTCTCCTTGAAGTAGTCGGTGCAGTCGACCAGCTCCAGGCCGAAGCGCAGGTCGGGCTTGTCCGAGCCGTACTTCGCCATCGCCTCGGCGTAGCTCATCCGCGGCAACGGCAGCGGCACCTCGACGCCGATCAGGCCCCAGACGGCGGCCACGATCTCCTCGCCGAGCGCGATGACGTCGTCCTGGTCGACGAAGCTCATCTCGATGTCGAGCTGGGTGAACTCCGGCTGCCGGTCGGCGCGGAAGTCCTCGTCGCGGTAGCAGCGGGCGATCTGGTAGTAGCGCTCCATGCCGCCGACCATGAGCAGCTGCTTGAACAGCTGCGGGCTCTGGGGCAGGGCGTACCAGCTGCCCGGGTGCAGGCGCGCCGGCACCAGGAAGTCGCGAGCTCCCTCCGGGGTGCTGCGGGTCAGGGTGGGCGTCTCGACCTCGACGAAGTCGTGCCGGTCGAGGACGTCGCGGGCCGCCTTGTTGGCAGCGCTGCGCAGGCGCAGCGCCCGAGCCGGCTCGGAGCGGCGCAGGTCGAGGTAGCGGTACTTCAGGCGCACCTCCTCCCCCACGTCGCCGCCCTTGATCGTCGCGGCGTCGTCGATCGGGAACGGCAGCGGGGCGGACTGGCTGAGCACCTCGAGGTTGGCCACGACCACCTCGACCTCGCCGGTGGCGAGGTTGGGGTTGACGTTGGCCTCGGTGCGGGCGACGACCTCGCCGACCACCTTGAGGCAGAACTCGCTGCGCAGGCTGTGCGCCTGCGCCTCGTCGCGGATCACGACCTGGACGATGCCGCTGGCGTCGCGCAGGTCGATGAACGCGACCCCGCCGTGATCGCGCCGCCGAGCCACCCACCCGGCGAGGGTGACGGTCTGGCCGACGTGCTCGGCGCGCAGGGCGCCGGCGTCATGGGTGCGAATCACTGGTGGTTCTCCGTTCGGGTGGACAAGCTGGTGGTGAGGTAGGCGGCGAGGTCGGTGAGCGGCACGGGCACCTGTTCGCCGGTGCTCATCGTCTTGAGCTGGGCGACCCCGGCCTCGAGGTCCCGCTCGCCGAGCACGACGACGAAGGGAGCGCCGGACCTGTCGGCGGCCTTCATCGCACCCTTCAGGCCGCGCTCACCGAAGACCTGGTCGGTCCGCAGCCCGGCCGCGCGCAGCTCACCGACGAGGAGTGCGGCCTGCCGGCGTGCGGCACCGAGCGGGACGACGTACACGTCGAGGGGGGTGGTCGGCCCGGGCGTGAGGCCCTCGACCTGGCAGGCGAGCAACGCGCGGTCGAGGCCCAGGCCGAATCCGATGCCCGACAGCTCCTGGCCGCCGAGCTCGCTCATCAGGCCGTCGTACCGGCCGCCGCCACCGATGCCCGACTGCGCACCGAGGCCGTCGTGGACGAACTCGAAGCAGGTGCGGGTGTAGTAGTCCAGGCCGCGCACCATCCGCGGGTTGAGGACGTAGGCCGTGCCGTGGGCCTCCAGCAGCGCGCGGACCTCCCCGAAGTGCTCGGCGCACGACTCGCAGAGGTGGTCGAGCATGAGCGGGGCGTCGGCCATCTGGGCGATGACCTCGGGGCGCTTGTCGTCGAGGACGCGCAGCGGGTTGATCCGGGCCCGCTGGCGGGTCTCCTCGTCGAGGTCGAGGCCCTCGAGGAAGGCGACCAGCTTCTCGCGGTACGCCGGCCGGCACTGCGCGCAGCCGAGGCTGGTGATCTCCAGCCGGTAGCCGGTCAGGCCGAGCGCGCGGTAGCCGCGGTCGGCGATGGTGACCACCTCCGCGTCGAGCGCGGGGTCGTCGGAGCCGATCGCCTCGACGCCGAACTGCTGCAGCTGGCGGTAGCGGCCCAGCTGTGGCCGCTCGGCCCGGAAGAACGGCCCGGCGTACCACAGCTTGACGGGGAGCTGCCCGCGGTCGAGGTGGTGCTCGATGACGCTGCGCATCACCCCGGCGGTGCCCTCCGGGCGCAGCGTCAGGGAGCGGCCACCGCGGTCGGTGAAGGTGTACATCTCCTTCGACACCACGTCGGTGGACTCACCGACGCCGCGGACGTACAGCGCGGTGTCCTCGAAGACGGGCAGCTCGATGTAGCCGTAGCCGGCGAGCACCGCCTGCTGGGAGAGGAAGTCCTTGATCGCCAGCCAGGTGGCGGACTCGGGCGGGAGGTACTCGGGGACGCCCTTGGGCGCCGCGAGCTTGTCGTTCATCTGTTCAGAGACCTCGGGTGATCTGACCTGGCCGGTCGACCGACGCGTCGGTCAGACCCTGCAGGTAGGGGTTGGTCGCGCGCTCGCGACCGATGGACGTCTGCTCGCCGTGTCCGGGGAGCACCACGATGTCGTCGGCGAGAGGGAGCACCTTCGTGGCGAGGGTGCGCAGCATCGCGGCGTGGTCGCCTCCCGGGAGGTCCGTGCGCCCGATCGAGCCCGCGAAGAGCAGGTCACCGGAGAACATCAGCTCGCTGATGTCGTCGCGGGCGTACGGCGTGCGGAAGACGACCGACCCCTCGGTATGGCCCGGGGTGTGGTCGACGAGGAAACGCAGGCCGGCCAGCTCGAGGTCCTGCCCGTCGCCCAGCTCGCGCACGTCGTCGGGCTCGGTGAACTCGTACCGCCCACCCAGCAGCAGCTGAGCCGACTCGGCGGAGATCCCGGCCAGCGGGTCGGTGAGCAGGTGGCGGTCGTCGGGGTGGATCCATGCGGTGGCGTCGTACGTGCCGGCCACCGGGGTGACGCTCCAGATGTGGTCGACGTGCCCGTGGGTGAGCAGCACCGACACCGGCTTGAGACGGTGCTCGCGCACCACCTCCGCCACGCCCGGGGCGGAGTCCTTCCCGGGATCGATCACCACGCACTCGGACCCTGGGCCGGTCGCCACGACGTAGCAGTTGGCGGCCCAGGGACCCGCGGGGAAGCCGGCGATCAACACCCGCGCAGCCTACCGAGGGCGCAGGTGTCCCGTCGCATCGGATACGTCTGACTACGATGGGCGCCGATGTGCGCCCGCGCACATGCCCGGACGACCAGTCGTGGATGAAGACAGGATCACACCAGTGACGAGCGAGCAGTGGGGCAGGGTCGACGAGGACGGCACCGTCTACGTCCGCACCCCCGAGGGTGAGCGACCCGTCGGCCAGTACCCCGAGGGATCCCCCGAGGAGGCGCTGCGGTTCTTCACCGAGCGGTACGCCGCCCTGGCGTTCGAGGTCGAGCTCCTCGAGAAGCGGGTGCACGCCGGCAAGCTCAGCCCCGAGGAGGCGACCGAGTCGGTCAAGACCGTCCGTGGCCAGGTGGTCGACGCCCACGCGGTGGGCGACCTGGCCGCGCTGACCGCGCGCCTCGACGCCCTCAGCCCGCTCATCGCCGCCCAGCGCGAGGCCCGCAAGGCCGAGCGCGCAGCCCGCACCGCCCAGGCCAAGGAGGCCAAGGAGCAGCTGGTCGCGGAGGCCGAGCTGCTCGCCCAGGGCAACGACTGGCGCAACGGCGCCAACCGGCTGCGTGACCTGCTCGAGCAGTGGAAGGCGCTCCCCCGGATCGACCGCGCTTCCGACGACGCGCTCTGGCGCCGGTTCTCCACCGCACGCACGACCTACACGCGCCGTCGCAAGGCCCACTTCGCCGAGCTCAACGAGAAGAGGGACGCGGCCCGAGCGGTCAAGGAGCGGCTCGTCGCCGAGGCGGAGGCGCTCTCGACGTCCACCGACTGGGGCCCGACCGCCGGCGCCTACCGCAACCTGATGCAGCAGTGGAAGGCCGCCGGGCCCGCGCCCAAGGAGGTCGACGACGCCCTGTGGACGCGCTTCCGCGCTGCCCAGGACGCCTTCTTCGGTGCCCGCGACGCGGCGAACTCCGCCCTCGACGCCGAGTTCGCCGCCAACGCCGAGGTCAAGGAGGCGCTGCTCGTCGAGGCCGAGGCGCTCCTGCCGGGCCTGCAGAGCGGCGAGGCCGACCTCGACGCGGTCAAGCGCACCTTCCGCGACATCGCCGAGCGCTGGGACAACGCCGGCAAGGTCCCGCGCGACCGGATCAAGGAGCTCGAGGGCCGGATCCGCAAGGTGGAGCAGGCGATCAAGTCCGTCGAGGACGAGCAGTGGCGCCGCTCCGACCCCGAGAAGTCGGCTCGCGCCGACGACATGATCAGCAAGCTCGAGGCCGCCATCGCCAAGGTCGAGAACGACCTGGAGAAGGCCCGCGCCGCCGGCAACGCCAAGCAGATCGCCTCCCTGGAGGAGAACCTCGAGTCGCGTCGGCAGTTCCTCGACATGGCCCGCCGCGCCGCCTCCGACTTCTCCTGACCGCGAGAGGTCACTTGTGGCCCCGCGAGA
>JAPSKJ010000085.1 GCA_031177735.1 Nocardioides sp. | reverse complement strand
CGGTGACCGCCGACCAGGCCGGCCGGGGTGCCACCTTCGAGCCGGCGGCCCAGGCGAGCCAGGTCTTCCCGGTCGCCCCGGTGGCTGGCACGCCCGTGCCGCAGCAGCCCACGCCGACGACGGGCGCAAAGCCGGCGCAGATGATCACCGCGGTCCTCTCGCCGGTGCGGCTCGGCAAGGGCGCGACCGTCACGGTGAGCCTGTCCGCCAACGGCCATCCGGTCACCGGCACGGCGTTGCTGGCGGTGAGGGGCACGGTGATCGAGTTCGCGGTGGTCGACGGCATCGGGTCGGTCAAGCTCGGCAAGGGGCTGCGCAAGCTCGCCGGCAAGAAGAGGGCGGTCAAGGCGACGCTGGTCTTCGCCGGTTCCGGCCAGGTCGACTCCTTCGCCACGACGGTGAAGGTGCGCATCAAGAAGAGGTGACGGCGGTGACCTGACACCGCCGGCGATCCGCAGGGGGCCTGCCCGTCGGCAGGCCCCCTGTGGCGTTTAGTCCGGTGCCCCCACGGCCGGTAACGTTGCCCTTTGTGGCAGGCCCCGACTTCGACTCCGAGATCAAGCAGCTCCAGGCGACGATGCACACCATCGAGCAGGTCCTCGACCTGGGCTCGATGAAGGCGGAGATCGACCGGCTCCAGGAGCAGGTGGCCGCCCCCGACCTGTGGGACGACCAGGCGAACGCGCAGAAGGTGACCGGTCGGCTCTCCCTGCTTCAAGGTGAGCTGGAGCGGTTCGAGCAGCTCAGTGGTCGCATCGACGACCTCGCCATCATGGTCGAGCTCAGCACCGAGGAGGGCGACGCCGAGTCGCTCGCCGAGGCGGAGACCGAGCTGGGCCGGGTGCGCAAGGAGGTCGACGCGCTCGAGGTGCGCACCCTCCTCAACGGTGAGTACGACGCCCGTGAGGCCATCGTGACCATCCGCTCCGGAGCCGGCGGCGTCGACGCCGCCGACTTCGCCGAGACCCTGATGCGGATGTACACCCGCTGGGCCGAGCAGCGGAAGTACCCCGTCGAGGTCTTCGACATCTCCTACGCGGAGGAGGCCGGCATCAAGTCGGCCGAGTTCGCGATCCACGCGCCCTACGCCTACGGCACCCTCAGCGTCGAGGCCGGCACCCACCGCCTGGTGCGGATCAGCCCCTTCGACAACCAGGGCCGCCGGCAGACCTCCTTCGCCGCGGTCGAGGTCGTCCCCGTCCTCGAGCAGACCGACGAGATCGAGATCGACGAGAACGACGTGCGCGTCGACGTCTTCCGCTCCGGCGGGCCGGGCGGCCAGTCGGTCAACACCACCGACTCGGCCGTGCGACTGACCCACATCCCGACCGGCATCGTGGTCTCCTGCCAGAACGAGAAGTCGCAGCTGCAGAACAAGGCCTCGGCGATGGTCGTCCTCAAGGCCAAGCTCCTGGCCAAGAAGAAGGCCGAGGAGGCGGCGCTGAAGAAGGACCTCAAGGGCGACGTCGCCGCGAGCTGGGGCGACCAGATGCGCAACTACGTGCTCAACCCCTACCAGATCGTCAAGGACCTCCGCACCGGCTACGAGACCGGCAACCCCTCGGCGGTCTTCGACGGCGAGATCGACGCCTTCCTCGAGGCCGGCATCCGCTGGCGCCGCGGCGCCGACAAGGCCGCAGCCAACTAGACCCGACCGGTCAGGCCGTGTCCCGGCGTGCCGTCGCCGGGCCCCGCGCCGTGACCCTCGCGCCGGCCGCCTCGTCGCGAGTCGAGGGCCGGGCGATCTCGGCGAGCAGGTAGTCCCGCAGCGCGGCGTACTCCGGCTCCGCCTGCGGCCGGCGGCCACGCAGGAAGACCGGCACGTCGAGGTGGACGGCGCCGTCGTCGAGGAGGACGACGCGGTCGGCCAGCGTGATCGCCTCGTGGATGTCGTCGGTCACCAGCACCACCGTCGGCGCGTGCTCGTCGACCAGCGCGCGCAGCTGGCGGCCGACGGCGATCCGGCTGACCGGGTCGAGCGGAGCGAACGGGGCGTCGGCGAGGAGGAGCTCGGGACGGCGGGCGAAGACGCGGGCCAGGTCGGCCCGGTGCCGGTCGACGGGGGAGAGGTCGCCGGGGAAGTCGTCCGCACGCTCGGCCAGGCCGACGGCCGCCAGGGCGCGGCGCGCACGCAGGCCGGTGTCGTGGCCGACCAGCCCGCTGGCGACGGAGTCCAGGACCCGCTTCCAGGTCAGCAGCCGGGGCGTGGCACCCAGGTGCTCGACGGTGTCCGGCACGCGCACGTGTCCGGAGCCGGCGACCGAGCCCTCGCCGGCCAGCGCGCGCAGGAGGGTACGCCGCCCACTTCCGCGTCGGCCCACGACCGCCACGAGCTCCCCCGGGCGGATGTCGAGGTCGATCCCGTCGAGCACACCGGCGTCGGCGGCCAGCCGCCTGCGCAGGCCGCGGACGCGCACCGCGCTGGCGGCCGGGTCGTAGACCGGGTCGTAGGTGGGTCCTTCTCGCCTGGACATACGCGCCTCCGTGGTCGTCGCTAAGTCGACCAAAAGACTAGACTAAAAGTGGTGAGATCGCTGCTCCCCGCTCGGCGCCTGTGCCAGACGCCCGCAGGGGGCCCGCCCTGACGGGCAGACCCCCTGCGTGTGGTGCGATCCGAGACCGAAGGATCAGCGGCGCTTCGTGACCTTGATCCTCACGCCCGTCGTGAACGGGTCGACCTGGGCGGATCCGGTGAAGACCAGCGTCGCCTTGACCGCCTTCTTCTTCTTCGCCCCGGCCAGCTTGCGCAGCACCTTGCCGAGCTTGACCGAGCCGACGCCGTCGACCACCGCGAACTCGAACACCTTGCCCTTCACCGCCAGCAGCACGGTGCCGGTGACCGGCTGGCCGTTGGCGGACAGGCTCACGGTGACGGTCGAGCCGTTCCGGCCGCCGAGCTTCACCGGCGGCACGACAGCGGTGATCGTCTCCGCCGGCTTCGAGCCGGACGGCGCCGGCGTGGTGGGCGTGGGCTGCTCCGGCGACGGAGTGGGCGTGCTCGTCGGGGCCGGCTCGACGCTCAGCATCTGCACGGCGGAGTAGTCCACACCGCCGTACGGGCCGGTCGTCTCGACGTACCACCCGCGCTCGCCCTCGGGCGCGTTCCACGACGCGGAGACGGTGGTGCCCGACGGCACGCCCCTCTGCTCGGCGATGGTCCGCGTGGTGAGGATGTCGGCCCGGAACGAGTCCGTCCCCAGCGTCTTCTCGGCCGGCTCGATCCCGACCTCGCCGTACGGGATGGTGAAGTCCTGCATCCCGGGAGGGTTGTTCAGCGAGGCGTCGTCGGAGTCGAAGTCCTTCAGCGACGGCGAGTAGGTCCGCACGACGATCTGCTCGCCGGCGTTGTCGAAGTGCATCAGCCGCAGATAGCCCAGGCCGCCCTCGGGGAGGCCCTGGTAGTCGAAGAGCATCGAGTAGACGGTGCGGTCGGAGGTGCCGTCGCCGTCGTCGTCGAACTCGTCGGTGCGGGTGTAGGCGTCGTGGTAGTGGCCGGAGGACACCGCGAACACGTTCGGGTTGGTGGCCACGACCTCGTCCATGATCCGCTGCGGGATCGGGCCCAGCCCACCGGTGGTGAGCATGAACTCGTGCAGGTTGATCCACACCTTGCGCTCGGGGTAGCGCGCGATGACCTCGTTCATCCAGGCGATGTGCTCGTCGACCGGCCCCCAGCCCATGTAGAGCATCAGGAAGTCGACCCCGCCCGCGCTCACCAGGTCGTAGTGGCCGCGGTTGTTCTGGATCTGGCCGCCGTACCACGGGTTGCCCTGGTAGCGGTCCTTGCCGAAGAACTCGCCGTAGGTCGAGTAGTCCTCGGCGTGGCCACCGACGTCGTGGTTGCCGGCCAGGACGCCGTAGGGCAGCCCGGCCTGGTCCAGCATCCGGTAGGCCTCGTCGGCGTTCTTCCACTGCTGGGGCTTGTCGTACTCGTCGACGATGTCGCCGGTGTGGATGAGGTACTGGATGTTGAGCTCGTCGCGCTGGTCGAGCAGGAACTCGTGGATCGCCAGCTGGTGGTCGTAGAACTCCTCGTTGTAGTACTGCGTGTCCGACTCCCACGCGATGGTGAAGTCGTACTGGTTCCGCGGCGTCGCGCCCTGGTGGTACGCCGGCGCCTGGCTGTCACGGGTGGAGCGGACCTCGCCTGCGAAGCCCTCCGAGTGCTGGACCAGGACGGTCATCTCGCCGCCCTCGACGTGGCCGGCCGTGGGCACCAGGCCGCCGAGGGTGAAGGTCTCCGCCTCGTCGCCGGAGGTGACGTGGCGGTCGACCTCCTCCCAGCGTCCGGTCTCGGTGTCGCGCACGTGGAGCAGCACCTTGGCGCCGGGGTTGGCCGTGCCCGCCCAGGCCAGCCGCGCCCTGGCGTCGGCACCGGCGTCGGCCGGCACCTGCACGGTGAACAGCTGGTAGGGCAGCTCGGTGTCGGAGGAGATCTCCTCGGTCAGGCCGTCGGCGCCGGCCATCCGGGTCAGCTGCTCGCCGGTGAGCAGGGTGCGACCCTCGCGGTCGGTGGCCAGCGCGTCGTGCGCGGTGCCGGCGTAGGCCTTCACCTGCGCGTCGGCCGGGTCGTAGGAGTAACCCTCGCGGAACCGGACCGTGAGGTCGTCGCCCTCCGGTGAGTCGACGGTGGCCCGGAGCTCCACCGGAGCGGTCACCTGCGGGTCGGTCGGCGGAACCGGCTCGGCGCTCGGCTGCTCGTCCGCGGTGGTGAACTCGACGGTCACCGCCGCGGAGTTGCCGATCTCGTCGGCGGCGAGGAAGGCCGCCGTGTGCGTGCCCGGCTCCATGGTGAGGGAGGAGGCCGACCACGGCAGCGTCACCGGCTCACCGTCGATCGTGGCGGTGATGTCGGCGACACCCGAGCCGGTGTCGCTGGCCTGGGCGTCGACGACGAAGTCGCCGCGGTAGACCCGGCTGGAGATCGACGGCGTGATCTCGGGCGCGGTGTTGTCCACCGTCACCGTGGCGGTCGCGGACTCGTCGCCTGCCACGGCACGCACGGTGTGCGGGCCGTCCGCCACCGTCGTGGTGTCCCAGGTGTGCGCCCGCGAGGTGAAGGCGTCGTCCGGGACCTGGAAGGTGGCGGTGAAGTAGACCAGGTTGGCATCGTTGAAGCCGATCCGGGTCGTCGGGTCGGGGCACGCGCGCACCGCCTCCGGCGCGGTCTCACCGCCGGCCGCGCAGCTGACGGGCCGCAGCACGCGCCCGTCGGGCAGCGCGAGCCGCAGGTTGAGCGCCGAGAAGTCGTCGTTGTTCTCCTTGGGATCGGGCTGCGGCCACGCCTTGGTGCCGGCGTAGATGCCGACCGTCAGCGGCTGGCCCTGGACGACCTGCTCGACCGGGATGTCGGTCGCGACGGTCTCGACGCGCTCGTAGAAGCCCTGGTCGAAGACGGTCAGGACCTGCTCGCCCATCCGGACGCCGTTGCGGAAGAAGGCATCGGTGTTGGTCGCCTCGAACGCGAAGACAGGAGAGGTCTCGAGCGCGGGCTCGGCCGCCACCGGGGTGCCGTCCACCGTGACCGCGAGAGCGGCCGGGTCGCCGGAGGTGGTGGCGGAGAGCCGGGTCAGACCGCCGACGTGCTGGCCGTCCTCGACGTTGAGCCGGACCGGGTCCGGCTCGGACTCCTGCAAGGTGATGCGGACGGGGCCGAGCGTGGTGGTGTGCGTGCCGTCGGAGGCGGTGACGGTGTACTCCACCCACTCCTTGCCGAACAGGTCGACCTCGGGGATGGCGTAGGTGAAGCGGTCGGGTGCGCCGGCCTGCAGGTTGCGGGTCGTGGGCTCGTCGATGTCGGTCTCGACGGTGAGGCGCACGGTGCGGACCAGCTGGTCGTCGGTGACCTCGAAGTCGAGCGCGAGGCCGTCGGTCTGCGGGGCGTCGGTGCCGCCGCTGAGGTCCTCGATCACCGGGGCGCTCGAGTCCGCCGGCGTGGCGACCAGGCCGGCAGGGACCTGGTCGGGGGCGGCGTAGCCGGGAGTCGCCGTGCCGGTGCCGATCAGCTCCTGGGCCGCGTCCCCGGCCCACTTGTAGTGGATCGGCTGGTCGGCGACGGTCTGGCTGTCATCCATGTAGTAGGCCCGGCTGATGTCGTGGCCGGTGTTGGTCATCACCTGGATGCCGCGCAGGCCGCCGTTGGCCATGCCGCCGGAATAGATCTCGACCAGGTCGACCCCGGCGGTCAGCCGGGAGCCGAAGTGGCGGTTGAAGTCGGCGGCGGTCAGGGCGGTGTTGCCCCCGTTCTTGATCCACAGCACCAGCGTCCGGCCCGGCTCGAGAACGGGGTCGTGGGGCACGGCGGGCCACAGGGCCGCGTTGGTCGTCTTCAGGCTGCCGTCGATGTAGAGGTAGTTGATGGTGAAGTCGGCGAACGAGACCGCAGCGTCGGAGGCGTTGTAGACCTCGATGAACTCATAGCCGTCGGCGCCGCCGACGTTGGCGGTGTCGGGAGCCACCTCGGTGACCTGCAGGATCGGCGCCTGCAGGGTGGGGTCGGTCGCCGGCGGCGGGCCCTGCTCGGGCACGGTCGGCGTCGGGTCGGCCGTCGGGGTGCTCGTCGGGCTGGTCGTCGGAGAAGCGGTGACGGTGGGCGTCGGCGACGTCGTCGGTGCGCTCAGCTGGCTCTGCGCCACGGCACCCGGCGTCGGCGCCTGCTGCACGCCGTGGACGCTGAGCTGCGTGCTGCCGGCCGGCGGCAGGCCGTAGGTCACCGTGCGGTCGGTCGCAACGTCCGTGCCGGTCCAGGTCACCCGGGCGAGCTCGGTGCCGGCCTGGGTGAGGTACATCGAGGTGCCGGAGTTGTTGAGCCCGTTCTGCCCGTCGAGGTGGACCAACGTGTAGCTCCCGGTCACGCCGAGGCTGGCGTAGTGGGCGCGGAACTGCTCATCGGTCAGCGCAGCGGCGCCCGAGTACGTCGCGTTGCGGGCCCAGAACACCACGGTGCCGTGCGCCGGGATGGTCGTGCCGGCCGGGTAGGTGAGCGTCTTGGGGGTCGACCCGCTCAGGTAGACCACCGCGACACCCGCCGCGGTCAGGTCGATCGCCGCGTCGGTGGTGTTGTGCACCTCGACGAACTCCCACGCGTCGGTGGAGACGCCGGCCTCGTTGGGCATGTTGGCCGAGTTGACGTTGATCTCGGTGATCATGAGTGCCGGAGCCGAGCCGGGCTCGGTGGTCGGCTCGGACGTGGGGGAGTTGGTCGGCTCGGACGTCGGGGAGGTGGTCGGCTCGGCCGTGGGGGACGTCGTCGGCGACGCCGTCGGCGACGCCGTGGGCGTCGTCACCGGAGCCGGCTCGAGCTGGGCCGCGGTCGTGGTGCCGGGGCTCGGCGTCTCCGCGGACAGCACCGTGGCCGCGTACTTGTCGGTTGCCGTGCTGTCGGCGGCCGGCTCCGCCGGCACCCGGAAGTGGGTGGAGACGGCGGGGGTGGCCGGCGCGCGCTCGGGCAGATAGGACCAAGTCACCACGCTGGGTGCGGCGGGGTCGGAGGCGTCGACCAGGGAGAGGCCGCGCTTCCCGCCGTTGGCGATGCCGGCCTGACCCTCGACCCGGACGATCGGGGTGTCGGCCGGCATCCCCTCGAAGAAGGTGCGGAAGTCCGCCTCCGTCTTCACGTAGGTGTCCAGCGTCGTGCCCGCTGTGCCGTACTCGAGCCAGAACACCGTGCTGCTGTGGGCGGGCACGGTGACGTCGAGCGGGCCCGGAGCGACCGCGTTGTCGCGGACGCCGTCGCTGACGGCGAACTTCACTGTCGCCTGGTTGGCGTCGGTGGGAGCACCGCTGGTGCTGTAACCGATGCCGATGCCGTGTGCCGCGAGGTTGATCGCGGTGCCGGTGGTGTTGGTGACCTCGAAGAACTCGAAGTTGTCAGGGATGCCGCCGCCGGCGTTGCCGTTGTCGGGGTGGATCTCGGAGATGAACAGGTCCTGGGCCGAGGGCCGCTCAGCCGCGGCGGCGGCCGACGGCGCGGCGGTGCTCGACGTCGGCGACGCACTCGATGCGCTCTGCGTCGGCGCACCGGGGTCCGGCGAGGACGTCGCGGTGGCCGACTCGCTGGCGGTCGGCGTCGCGGGGACCCCAGGAGTGGAGGTCTGCGACGGCGTCGCAGCGGCGGTGGGCTCCGCGTTGGTGCTCGCGGCGGGGGAGGGAGCCTCGGTCGAGGCTGCAGCCAGGGGCGCGAGCGTCAGGGTGGAGAGGGCGAGCGTGGCAGCGAGCACGCTGCCGAGCGCACGGGAGCTCGAGGGCATGGGTGA
>JAPSKJ010000084.1 GCA_031177735.1 Nocardioides sp. | reverse complement strand
TGGTGCTCGCGGCGGGGGAGGGAGCCTCGGTCGAGGCTGCAGCCAGGGGCGCGAGCGTCAGGGTGGAGAGGGCGAGCGTGGCAGCGAGCACGCTGCCGAGCGCACGGGAGCTCGAGGGCATGGGTGAGCGGCCTTCCGATGGGGGACGGCCGGAACGTAGGGCAGGTCGGGTGTGGTGCGACCAACACCGGTTGAACGGTCGGTATCCGGCGGGTCACCAGTCGGGAGCGGGGTCGTCTCAGGCGTCCGCGGCGGCGAGCGCGACCGAGGCGCACCACCGGCCCGTCCGGTCGACCAGCGCCGAGCGCCCTGCGGCCGGATCGGCGGCATCGGCCGCCTCCGCGGTGAGGGTGCACGTCAGCCAGGCGTCGCCGAAGAGCCCGCGGAACGACACGGTCGCCAACGCCGGGTCGTCGCCCGGGCAGAGCAGGGCGACCCCGGGGGAGCCGTACGCCGGAGCGCTCAGCTGCTCGCATCCCGCCGCGGCCGCGTCGACCAGCTCGGTCGCGCGCTCGGGGGTCACCGGCGGCGCGAACACCCACGCCGCTGCGGCTCGGCCGTCGGCGGCCGTCCAGGTGCAGCCGAACTCGTGCACCACGTCCTCCGCCCCGGCCACAGGAGCCACCTCCCCGTTGCCGTACGCCGTCGCCTCGACCTCGCCCGTGCCGACAGCGGCCGCCACGTCACTCTCGGGCACGGCGTCGCAGAAGGCGGCGCGGCGTACGACCAGGGCGGTCGTGTCCAGCGACTCCAGGGCCACCGGCAGGGGCGCCTGCCTCTGCGGCTCCTCCTGGCCGGGGTCGAGGAGCACCACGCCGCCGAGGACGACGAGCGCGGTGACCAGGAGCGAGACCAGCAGCGGACGCAGCACGCCCGAAACCCTAGAGCGACCACGGATGAACTAGCCTCGACCGGGTGATTCGGTTCGAGAAGGTCACCAAGTCCTACCCCGGCACGGGCCGTCCGGCGCTCGACCAGGTGTCGGTCGACGTGGAGAAGGGCGAGTTCGTCTTCCTCGTCGGCACGTCGGGCTCGGGCAAGTCGACCGCCCTGCGCCTGGTGCTGCGGGAGGCCCGCCCCACCAGCGGCCGGGTCTACGTCGCGGGCAAGGAGATCAACCGACTCGCCGGCTGGAAGGTGCCCCGGCTGCGCCGCCAGATCGGCACCGTCTTCCAGGACTTCCGGCTGCTGCCCAACAAGACGGTCAGCGAGAACGTCGCCTTCGCGATGCAGGTGACCGGTCACTCCCGCGGCGAGATCGGCCGGCGGGTGCCGGAGACCCTGGAGCTGGTCGGGCTGGACGGCAAGGGCGACCGGATGCCCGACGAGCTCTCCGGCGGTGAGCAGCAGCGGGTCGCGGTCGCGCGGGCGTTCGTCAACAAGCCGATGATCCTCATCGCCGACGAACCGACCGGCAACCTCGACCCGACCACCTCGGTCGGCATCATGAAGCTGCTGGACCGGATCAACCGCACCGGCACCACGGTGGTGATGGCCACCCACGACCACGGCATCGTCGACCAGATGCGCAAGCGGGTCATCGAGCTCGACCACGGCCGCGTGGTGCGCGACCAGGCCCAGGGCGTCTACGGCTTCCAGCACTGACGCCAGCCCTGCGCTGGATCAGACTCGTCGAACCTCCGACCAGAAGAGACTCATGCAGCTTCGTTATGTCTTCACCGAGCTCGGCCAGGGCCTGCGCCGCAACCTGTCGATGCACCTGGCTGTCGTGCTCACCCTGTTCGTCTCCCTCACCCTGGTGGGCCTCGGGGTCATGCTCAAGCAGCAGGCCGACCTGACCGCGAAGTACTTCGGCAACCAGCTCCAGATCACCGTCTTCCTGTGCCGTGCCGCCGACGACAACCCGGCCTGCACCGGCGAGGTCACCGACGTGCAGAAGCAGGCCATCGAGAAGGTCGTCCAGGACAGCCCCGATGTGGAGTCGTGGTACGTCGAGTCGAAGGCCGAGGCGTTCGCCAAGGCCAAGGAGCTCTTCGGCGCCGACCGGCTCGAGGGCGAGGACGCGATCATCACCGAGGCCGACATGGCCGAGTCGGTGTGGATCACCCTGGAGGACCCCGACCAGGTCGACGTGGTCAAGGAGTCGGTCGTCGGCCTCGACGGCGTCTCCAACGTGCGCGACGCCCGCGAGGTGATCGGGCCGATCCTCAGTGCGATGGACAAGATGACCGTCGGCGCCTGGGGGACCGCCGTGTTCCTGGTCATCGCCGCGCTGCTCCTGGTGGCCAACACGATCCGGCTGGCGGCCTACGCCCGCCGCAAGGAGATCGGGATCATGCGGCTGGTGGGCGCCTCCACGCTCTACATCGCGCTCCCGTTCCTGCTGGAGGCGCTGGTCACCGCTGTCATC
Organism: Nocardioides sp.; assembly: GCA_031177735.1. Classification (GTDB taxonomy): domain Bacteria; phylum Actinomycetota; class Actinomycetes; order Propionibacteriales; family Nocardioidaceae; genus Nocardioides. The sequence goes on along the minus strand of JAPSKJ010000084.1, from coordinate 5,962 downwards.
GGTGTGGCGATGGCGGTGGGAGCGCTCTCGGCGTTCACCCGGTTCGCGCTGCTCGACGGGCTGGCGAAGGGCTACGACCTGCTGCCGTGGATCGGCTGGCCGGAGTTCGGTGTCGCCGGGGTCCTCGTGGCGGTCCTCGGTCCGCTGCTCACGCTGGTGCCGACACTCCTGCTGACAGGCAAATACCTCAAAGTGTGACCGCGGCGTTCTACGGTCGGGGCGTTCACTTCCCCGAACACAAGAAGGCTTCACGGTGCGTTCCTTCCCCCGCGCCCCACGCCGACGTGCCTTGGCCGCGACCCTCGTCGCGCTGACCGTCGGCGGGTTGGCTGCCCCCTCATCCCTCCCGTTGGCCCACGCCGAGCGCGACAAGCCGAAGAAGAGCGAGCTGCTCAAGCAGCGGCAACAGGCCGTGCAGGGGCAGATCGAGGTGGCCGACGAGCACCTCGAGGAGACCAGCGCCGCGCTGCGGGAGGCGACCGCGCGTCTCAACGCGGCCGAGGCGGCGCTCGGCGCCGCGTCCACCGAGCTCGCCGCGGCCGAGGCCAAGGTCGCCGAGGCCCAGGCGGTCGACCAGCAGATGCAGGCCGCGCTCGAGCAGGCGCAGGCCGAGCTGGACCAGGCCCGCGCCGACCTGCAGGCGGGCACCGAGGCCGCCGAGACGCAGCGGGAGACGGTCCGCAACACGATGCTCGACATCGTCGAGGACGGCGACCCGCGCCTGCTCGCGCTCGCCTCGCTCCTCAACGCCACCACCGCGGAGGACATCACCCGCCAGGAGGAGCTCAACGACACCGTCGTGTCGACCACCGACAGCGCCTACGACCGGCTGCGCGCCGCCGAGGCGATCCTGTCGGTCCGCAAGGCCCAGGTCCGCACCGCCACCCAGGAGGTGGAGCGGCAGCGGGAGGCCGCCGCCGCGCACCTGCAGCAGATGCAGGTGCTGGAGTCGCAGGCGGTCGCGGCACGCGACGCCCACGCCGCGGCCGTGACCGAGCGTGAGTCCGCGCGCGTCGCGGCCGAGGCCGCGAAGCAGCACGACATCGCCGTACTCCGCGCGCTGGAGGCGCAGGAGGAGAAGATCAAGGACCGGATCCTGCGTGCGATCGCCCGCGAGCAGGGCGGAGTCGACTGCGTCGGCGGTGCGGAGTGTGCGCTGCTTCCCCCGGTCAACGGGCCGGTCACCTCGCCGTTCGGCATGCGGCGCCACCCGATCTACGGCTACTGGGGCCTGCACGACGGCACCGACTTCGGGATCGCCTGCGGCGAGCCGATGCGTGCCGTCGCCGACGGCAAGGTGGTGGCCTCCTACTGGTCCGACGTCTACGGCCACCGGCTCTACCTCAACGTCGGCAAGATCAACGGCAAGAGCATCGTGGTCATCTACAACCACGCCGAGTCCTACACCCGCGGCGTCGGCGCGACCATCGCGCGAGGCGACATCATCGGACACGGCGGGAACACCGGGTGGTCCACCGGCTGCCACCTGCACTTCACCGTGCTGGAGAACGGCCAGGCCGTCGACCCGATGAAGTACCTCTAGGACCTGCTGCCCGGCGTCGAAACCGATTGCGCCTGCCTGAGACAATGGCGCAATGCCCAAGGAGCAGGGACGCAAGCTGATCGCGCAGAACAAGAAGGCGCGCTTCGACTACCACATCGAGGACACCTTCGAGGCCGGCCTCGTGCTGCAGGGCACCGAGGTCAAGTCGCTGCGTCAGGGCCGTGCCTCCCTCGTCGACGGGTTCGTCGACATCGAGCAGGGTGAGGCCTGGCTGCACGCCGTGCACATCCCGGAGTACTCCCAGGGCACGTGGACCAACCACTCCGCCCGGCGCAAGCGCAAGCTGCTGCTGCACAAGGCCGAGATCGAGAAGATCGAGCGACGCGTCTCCGAGAAGGGCCTGACCGTCATCCCGCTCTCGCTCTACTTCCTCAACGGCCGGGCCAAGGTCGAGCTCGGTCTGGCCAAGGGCAAGAAGAGCTGGGACAAGCGGCAGAGCATCGCCGAGCGCACGGCCAACCGCGAGAAGGAGCAGGCGCTCGGACGACACCTCAAGGGGCTGCGTGACTGAGCAGCGACCTGCGTCCGGGCCCGCCGGGCAGGAGTACGCCGCCGGCGACCACGCCGCCGAGGCGGCTGCCGTCCGGGCCTGGTGGCAGGCGCTGGGTCTGCCCGGCCTGTTCGACGTGCACGTCCACTTCCACCCGCCGGCGATCCAGCGGCGGGTCTGGGAGGTCTTCGACTCAGCCGAGCACCACCCGAAGCTCGGCCGGCCGTGGCCGATCCGCTACCGCCACGACGAGGCGGTTCGCGTCCAGCTGCTCCGCGACTTCGGCGTGCGCCGGTTCTCGGCCCTGCCGTACGCCCACAAGCCGGGGGTCGCGGGGTTCCTCAACGGCTGGGCGCACGAGTTCGCCGAGCGGGTGCCCGAGTCGCTGTGGTCGGGCACGTTCTATCCCGAGGAGTCGGCGCCGGCGTACGTCGCGGAGCTGGTCGGCGCGGGCATCGAGGTCTTCAAGGTGCACGTGCAGGTGGGGGAGTTCCACCTCGACGACCCGCTGCTCGACCCTGTCTGGGGGCTGCTGGCCGAGGCCGGCACGCCGGTGGTCGTGCACTGCGGGTCCGGGCCGCTGCCGAACGAGTACACCGGGCCCGCGTCGTTGGGCCGGGTGCTGGCCCGGCACCCGTCGCTGACGGTGGTCGTGGCCCACCTGGGCGCGCCGGAGTACCGCGAGTTCCTCGACCTGGCGGCGGCGTACTCCCGTGTCCGGCTCGACACCACGATGGTCTTCACCGACTTCTGGGACGAGATCGACGGCTTCCCGGCCGACCTCCTGCCACGGCTGGTCGACCTCGGCGACCGGATCCTGCTCGGCACCGACTTCCCGACCATCCCGTATCCCTACCTGCACCAGCTCGAGGGGCTCGCCCGGCTCGGTCTCGGTGAGGAGTGGCTGCGTGGGGTGTGCTGGCACAACGCGGCAGCGCTGTTCGGCGCCCAGCGGGGGAACTGACCCGCACCCTGCGGTGAGCACGGACGGAATACCCGTTCGGCGCTGTCGGTTGTACGGGGTACGCTCAAGGCGTTGACAACAGAAGAGGGGCTGATCGGTTTCGACTTGGGACGTTAGTTCCAGGGGAAGCGGGTCGAGGAGCCAGCGTCATCTCGTGAACGATCGCTGGAAACCAATAACTGCCAACTCTAAGCGCAGTACCTTCGCTCTCGCCGCCTGACGCGGTGATCGAAGCGTCTAACCGGGCATCCGTCTCCGTCCCGGATCTAGGCGTCATCTAGGAGACTTGCTGGTCCACCCCAGTCGGGAGGGTGGCCCGGGACTCAAACCCGGCTGAGCCCGTCGGTGACGTGTCTGTGCGAGCACCGGGGCTGAGAAAAGCGACACCACAGACTGCACCCGGAGAAGACCTGGATCGACGCTCGAGGACCGGGGTTCGATTCCCCGCAGCTCCACCAGCCACCTCTGGCCGGCGTGTCCCTCCCTGCGGAGGGCCACGCCGGTTCTGTTGTTTTTCACTCCCGCGCGCCAGGAGTGGCCCTCGGTCGTGCTCGCAGGCCGCGCAGCTGCGCACGGGGGAGCCGCCGGGCCTGCTTCGTCCCGCCCGGGCCGCCGTCAGCTGTGCGGTGGCGTGTCGATGACGATGTAGTAGCTGATCGCCTGGACCTTGCCGGCCTTGTTGGTCGCCGTCGACGTCACCACGCCGTCCTCGTCGGCGACCACGGTGAAGACCTGGGTGCCCGACTTGTAGCAGACCGTGCTGCCCGGCGCGACCTCGATGGTGGTGGTCTCGTAGTCCAGCTCGACCTTCTCCGCGCTCTGGTGGTCCGCGCAGTGGGCGGTGGCGGCCGTGCCTGGACCCGCCGTCGCCGCCATCGAACCGCCGATCGCGATCAGCACCGCCGCACCTGCTCCTAGACGCTTCATGGGGTTGCCCCCTTCTCGTGTGGTCGGCCCACCCCGAGCGGAGCGGGACTCCCGGCCACCGTGGCCGGTGAGCGGACCGCTGCGGACGGGTTCCCGGGCCGGTTCCCCAACTTCGGTGACCCGTCGACCGGCGGCGGTCAGCGGCGCGGCCCCAGCGCCAGAGCCGCGAGCGTGCTCCACCGCGCCCCGGACCTCCGCAGCCGCGAACCGGTGTCGATAGCGTGACCACCATGGCGCAGCGTTGGATCGCGAAGGGCCCAGGCGGGCCGGAGACCTTCGAGCTGGTCGAGGAGGAGGTGCGCGCGCCCGGCCACGGCGAGGTCGCCATCGCGGTCCGGGCGGCGGGCGTGAACCCCGCGGACTACAAGCACGCCGCCTCCGGAGCCCCAGCCGACTTCCCCAAGCCGATCGGCTACGAGGTCAGCGGCGTCATCACCGCCGTCGGCCCGGGGACCGAACTCCCCTTCGCCGAGGACCCAGTGGGTGCCGAGGTGGTGGCGTTCCGGGTGCGAGGCGGCTGGGCCACCGACCTGGTTGTGCCGGCGACCGACGTCTTCGCGAAGCCGCCCTCGATGAGCTTCGAGGAGGCGGCGAACCTCCTGCTCGCCGGGGCGACCGCCGCTGAGATGCTGCACCGGGTCGGCGCGTCGGCCGGCGAGACGGTCCTGGTGCACGGTGCCTCGGGCGCGGTGGGCGTCAGCATCCTCCAGCAGGCCGCGATGCTCGGCGTCCGCGTGGTCGGCACGGCGGGTCAGAGCAGCTTCACCCGGGTCGAGCGGTACGGCGGGGTCCCGGTCCAGTACGGCGACGGGTTGCTCGAACGCGTCGCGGACGCGGCGCCCGAGGGCGTCGCGGCTGCGCTGGACTGCGTCGGCACGGAGGAGGCGGTGACCACCTCGCTCGCCCTGGTCGCCGACCGGGACCGGATCCTGACGATCGTCGCCGGGGAGCCCACCCTGCGCGCGGGCCTGCGCACCATCCGCGGGTCGATGCCCGAGAGCGCCGCCTACCGCGACAGCGTCCGGGGTCGACTGCTCAGCTGGGCGGCCCAGGGACGGCTCGAGGTCCCCCTCGCCCGGACCTTCCCGCTGAGCGAGGCCCTCGCCGCCGTCGCGCTGGTCCGCGGTGGGCACCCGGGCGGAAAGGTCGCCCTGGTGCCCGACGCGCGGTAGCGGACGCCGGCGAGGTGGCCCGGGCATCGCCTGCGAAGGGTGAGGTGAACCAGAGCCTCACTCCTCGCAGGCGACGTCGTCGAAGTGCCCCGGCGTGGTCGGGTAGGCCTTCCCGGTCCCGTGCTGTCGCTGATCCGCGGTGTAGACGAAGGCCAGCTCGCGGTAGGCCGAGGTCCCCGGCGTGACCACGTCGTCGGCCGACCGTCCCGCGCCCGAGCCCCAGGCCACGCCGGTCAGGAACTCGTGCATGGAGGGCGCGTGGAGCCGCACGTCGTTGAAGCCGCCGTACGCCGCGTTGCAGTGGGTGTAGAGGTTGTAGACACCGTTCCAGTCGATCAGCCGGTCGCCCGGGTTCGGGCCGTTGGCGGTGACGTCGCCCTGCATCACGTCGCGGTCCCAACCGCCGTAGATCCAGTCGGTGCCGTGGTGGTGCTGGTCGTCGTCGGCAGACCCGGTGTCCTTGCCGGTCATCTCGAACCAGTCGCACGGGTCGACCGTGGTCGCGTTCTTGCCCGACCCGAGCGTCACCGGCCAGTCGGCGGCCGTACAGGTCGCCGCTGTGCCCCGCGGGTTGAAGTCGAGGACGTCGGAGCCGAGCACGTCCTGCTCGGCCACGGTGGCCGCACCCACACCGCCGAAGAGGTGGTCGACCATCCGGTCGCCGTCTCCCCGGGCGCTCGCGGAGAACGTCCCGTCGACGAGGCAGTCCGCCGTCGCTGCATCGAGCACCGGGTCACAGCCCCGGCCGCCCCACAAGACGTCCTCGCCGTCGGCACCGAAGAGCTGGTCGCCGCCGCTGTCGCCGTTGGCCAGGTCATCCCCGAAGCCGGCGTGGATGTTGTCGG
>JAPSKJ010000083.1 GCA_031177735.1 Nocardioides sp. | reverse complement strand
GCTCGAGGAGCTGGGCATTGGCGCTCGCGCTGCGAGGTGGCCCGATGAGCTGGGTGCCTGCGGTCGGCGCGAGCGCCGATGAGGTGTACGACGCCGTCGTCTCGTGGGCCGCGGGTCGCGGCCTGGAGCTCTATCCGCACCAGGACGAGGCGATCATCGAGATCCTCGGTGGGAGCAACGTCGTGCTCGCCACGCCCACCGGCTCCGGCAAGTCGCTGGTGGCGCTCGCCGCCCACGCCGCCGCGCTGGCTACCGACCGGGTCTCCTTCTACACCGCGCCGATCAAGGCGCTGGTGAGCGAGAAGTTCTTCGACCTGTGCGAGGTGCTCGGCGCCGACAACGTCGGCATGCTCACCGGCGACGCCTCGGTCAACCCGGACGCCCCGGTCATCTGCTGCACCGCCGAGGTGCTCGCCAACATCGCCCTGCGTGAGGGCGCGAGCGCTGACGTCGGCCTGGTGGTGATGGACGAGTTCCACTTCTACGCCGAGCCCGACCGCGGCTGGGCCTGGCAGGTGCCGCTGCTGGAGCTCACCGCCACCCAGTTCGTGCTGATGAGCGCCACGCTCGGCGACGTCGGCTGGCTCGCCGAGGACCTGACCCGCCGCAACGGCCGCGAGACCGCCGTCGTCGACCAGGCCGAGCGGCCGGTGCCGCTGACCTTCACCTGGAGCCTCACCCCGCTGCAGGAGACCCTCGAGGAGCTGGTCACCACCGGGCAGGCGCCGGTCTACGTCGTGCACTTCACCCAGGCCGCCGCCGTCGAGCACGCCACCTCGCTGCTCACCTCCGCGGTGGCCCAGGTCTCGCCGGGCTCGACCGACGACAAGGGCGCCCTGGCCGAGCGGCTCGCCGGATTCCGGTTCGGCGCGGGCTTCGGCAAGACGCTGTCCAAGCTGCTCCGCAAGGGCATCGGCGTCCACCACGCGGGGATGCTGCCGCGCTACCGGCGCCTGGTCGAGCAGCTCGCCCAGGCCGGCCTGCTGCGGGTGGTGTGCGGCACCGACACCCTGGGCGTCGGCATCAACGTGCCGATCCGCACCGTGCTGTTCACCGGCCTGGCGAAGTTCGACGGACGCAAGCAGCGGATCCTGCGCCAGCGCGAGTTCCTCCAGATCGCCGGGCGGGCCGGCCGCGCCGGCTACGACACCGCCGGCTACGTCGTCGTGCAGGCGCCCGAGCACGTCATCGAGAACGAGAAGGCGAAGGCGAAGGCCGCCGCCAAGAACGCCGCGAACCCGAAGAAGAACTCCAAGGCCCAGCTCAAGAAGCCGCCCGAGGGCACCGTGGTGTGGACCGAGGCGACCTTCGAGAAGCTCGTCCACGGCGCGCCGGAGCGGCTGGTGAGCCGGATGAAGGTCGACAACGCGATGATCCTCAACGTGGTGGCCCGCGAGGAGGACGCCTTCCCGGTGCTGCGGCGGCTGCTGACCGGCAACCACGAGGACCGCCGCAACCAGCTGAAGCTGGCACGCCGGGCGCTGCGGCTGGTGCGCTCACTGCTCGCCAGCGGCGTGCTCACCCGGCTGGAGGCGCCGGACCGGCTCGGCCGCCGCGTGGTGCTGGCCGCCGACCTGGCGCCCGACTTCGCGCTCAACCAGCCGCTGGCAGACTTCGCGCTCGCCGCCCTCGACGTGCTCGACACGGAGTCGCCCGAGCACACCCTGGACGTGGTGTCGGTCATCGAGGCGGTGCTCGAGGCGCCGCGACAGGTGCTCTTCGCCCAGCAGCACGCCGCGCGGGGCGAGGCGATCGCGGCGATGAAGGCCGACGGCATCGAGTACGACGAGCGGATGGCCCTCCTGGAGGAGGTGACCTGGCCGAAGCCGCTGGTGGATCTCCTCGAGCCGCTGTACGAGACCTACCGGGAGTCCCACCCCTGGCTGCCCGAGGACGCGCTCGACCCGAAGTCGGTCGTGCGGGAGATGTACGAGCAGGGGATGACGTTCACCGACCTGGTCGGCCGCTACCAGCTGGCCCGTTCCGAGGGTCTGGTGCTGCGCTACCTCACCGACGCCTACCGCACCCTGCGGCAGACCGTGCCCGACTCGCACCGCACGCCCGAGCTCGACGAGCTGATCGACTGGCTGGGGGAGACCGTGCGGCAGACCGACTCCTCGCTGCTCGACGAGTGGGAGGCGCTCTCCGACCCGGCGCACGTGCGCAGCGACGTCGCCCACCACGAGCCGCCACCGCCGCCGCGTCCGCTCTCCCGGCAGGACCGCGCCTTCGGCGTCATGGTCCGCAACGCGATGTGGCGGCGGGTCGAGCTGGTCGCTCGCGACGACGTCGACGCACTCGCGGCGCTCGAGACCACCGCGGCGGCACGCACCGACCCTCCGCGCGAGGTCGTCATGGACGCGGACGCCTGGGACGAGGCGCTCGAGGCCTACTACGCCGAGCACGGCTCGGTTCAGCTCGACGCCGACGCGCGCGGGCCCCGTCTGCTGGCCAGCACCGACGAGGTCGTCGACGGCGTGCGCGTGCGCCGGGTCACCCAGACGCTGTCGGACCCGGCCGGGCACCACGACTGGGTCATCGAGGCGGAGGTCGACCTCGACGCCACCGACGAGCTCGGCGAGCTGGTCCTGCTCACCACCGCGATGCGGAGGCTCGGCGGGTGAGCGACCCGCTGCTGGGAGTGCCGCCGGCGCTGCTGCACGCTGTCGAGCACCGTCTGCCCGAGGTGAGCGGGCGGCCGCTGCTGGTGGGCGTGACCGGAGCGCCCGGGGCGGGCAAGTCCCACCTCGCCGCCGAGCTCGCCGCGGCCCTCGAGGCGCGTGGGGTGCGGACCGCGCTGGTGCCCATGGACGGCTTTCACCTCGCCAATCCGGTCCTGGAGCGGCTCGGTCTGCGCGACCGGAAGGGGGCGCCGGAGACCTTCGACGTCGACGGGTTCGCCCGCCTGCTGCGCCTGCTGCGCGACCCGCTGTCGCGCCCCGTCTACGCGCCCGACTTCGACCGGTCCATCGACACCGCCGTCGCCGGCGCCCTCGAGGTGGCACCGGGCACCCAGGTGGTGGTCACCGAGGGCAACTACCTCCTCCTCGACCACGGCGGATGGGAGGCGATCCGCCCACTGCTCGACCTCGCGGCCTACCTCGACGCTCCCGACGAGGTGCGCCGCCGGCGACTCGTCGAGCGCCACGTCGCCGGCGGACGGTCGGTGGAGGCTGCCCGGGCGTGGGCGGAGCAGGTCGACGGCGCCAACGCGCGGCTGGTCGACCGCACCCGCGCGCGGGCTGACCTGGTCATCGCGCCCCCCACGCCGGCCAGCTGAGCGTCCACGCCGGACGCCGATGCGCGGACCCCATCGGGCGCATGGAAGAATGGCGTGGCCAGGAGGGGAGTATTCCTTCGCGGTGGCGTCGTCAGTACGGCCGGAGTCCGGGAATGCCGGACCCCGCCCGGTGCCACCGGTCCGGTAGAACCCGGGCGGAAGAGACCTCCGGAGTTCCAGTCCGGCCGGCGGGCACCCAGTAGCGTGCTGGGTGACGCCGGCAACGTATGCGCGCTCCGGAGGAGACACCAGCACGTGAATTCCCTGATCGGCGACTCCGTCGCCTCGAACACCGTCTGGGCGATCACCATCGCCGTCGCGGTGGTCATCTTCGCCATCGACCTCTTCGTGATCGGGCGCCGCCCGCACACGCCGTCGATGAAGGAGGTGAGCACCCACCTTGCCTTCTTCGTCGGTCTGGCGATCCTGTTCGGGATCGGCCTGGCGCTCTTCGCCGAGCCGCACGAGCTCTCCGAGGCCCCCGCGGCGGAGTTCTTCGCCGGCTGGCTGACGGAGTACTCGCTGTCGGTCGACAACCTGTTCATCTTCATCATCATCATGGCGAAGTTCGGCGTGCCGCGGCAGTACCAGCAGACCGCCCTGATGATCGGCATCGTGCTCGCCCTGATCATGCGCGCGATCTTCATCGTCCTCGGCGCCGCCGCGATCAACGAGTTCAGCTGGGTCTTCTACCTCTTCGGCCTGTTCCTGATCTACACCGCCTTCAAGCTGGCCAAGGAGGGCGGCGAGGACGAGGACGACTACGAGGAGAACAAGCTCGTCAAGTACGCCGAGACCCACCTGCCGGCGACCAGCGAGTGGCACGGCACGAAGATCTTCGCGAAGGTCGACGGCAAGCGCCTGCTGACCCCGATGTTCTTCGTCATCCTCGCCCTCGGCACGACCGACCTGCTGTTCGCGCTCGACTCGATCCCCGCGATCTACGGTCTGACCAAGGACCCCTACCTGGTCTTCACGGCCAACATCTTCGCCCTGATGGGTCTGCGTCAGCTCTACTTCCTCATCGGCGGCCTGCTCGAGCGGCTCATCTACCTCTCCTACGGCCTGGCGTTCCTGCTCGGGTTCATCGGAGTCAAGCTGATCCTGCACGCCCTGCACGAGAACGAGCTGCCGTTCATCAACGGCGGTCACCACGTCGAGTGGGCGCCGGACATCCCGATCTGGCTCTCCCTGACCGTCATCGTCGGCACGCTGGCCGTCACCACGGTGGCCAGCCTGATCGGCTCGCGCCGGATGGCCGCCACCGAGCGCGACGTGCACACCGGTCCTCGCCGGGACTGGGACAACGACTGATCGGTTGACCGGCCGCACACCGGTCACCCCTGGTGGTCCGGGCCGTCTGGCCCGGACCACTAGGGTGGTCGCATGAGCGACGTCGAGGTCCGGAACAACGCCGAGCAGAGCCGCTACGAGGCCTGGCTGGACGGCGAGATGGCCGGCTTCGTGGCCTACCAGCAGCGCAGCGAGTCGACCGTCCTGACCCACACCGAGGTCGCCGACCGGTTCGAGGGCCGCGGTGTCGGCAGCGCCCTGGCCCGTGGTGCTCTCGACGACCTGCGGGCGCAGGGCCGCTCGGTGGTGCCGCAGTGCTCGTTCATCACGGGGTGGATCGACAAGCACCCCGACTACCAAGGTCTCGTGGCGTCCTGATCCTCGGCCCGACCCTCCACAGGATCATGCACAGGCACTCCGCTACCTGTGCACGGCCCGCGGGCGGCGTACACACCTCGTGCACAGATCGGCTGCACGGCTGGGGGAATCGGCCACCCGGGTTGTGACTCGCTTCGCGGCGGTCCTACGCTCGCCCGAAGCCCGGTCACAAGTCGCCCTGTCGACAATGGAGCCGACCCACGGGCCGACCAGAGGCCGAGGACAATATGCTCGCCCCGTCTGACCCCTAGGAAGCGAGACCCCGTTGCCCGACGCGCTGCCGTTCGAGCCCCTCGTCGAGGAGGCGAAGCTCGGCCCCACCGGCCGTCCGATGCCGGTGATCCCGGAGCCGAAGCCGGTCGCCCGGCACGGCAACGCCCGGGTGGTGGCCATGTGCAACCAGAAGGGCGGGGTCGGCAAGACGACCACGACGATCAACCTCGGCGCCTCGCTGGCGGAGTACGGCCGCAAGGTGCTCCTGGTCGACTTCGACCCGCAGGGATCGCTGTCCGTGGGGCTGGGTCTCAGCCCGCACGAGATGGACCTGACCGTCTACAACCTGCTGATGGAGCGCGACGTCGACATCCACGACGTGGTCGTGCCCTCCGGTGTGCCCGGCATGGACCTGCTGCCCTCCAACATCGACCTCTCCGCCGCCGAGGTCCAGCTCGTCCACGAGGTGGCGCGCGAGCAGACCCTGCAGCGGGTGCTCGCACCCGCGCTGGCGGAGTACGACGTCATCCTGATCGACTGCCAGCCGTCGCTGGGTCTGCTGACCGTCAACGCCCTCACCGCAGCCCACGGCGTCATCGTCCCGCTGGAGTGTGAGTACTTCGCGCTGCGGGGGGTCGCGCTGCTCAAGACGACCATCGACAAGGTGCGCGAGCGGCTCAACCCGCGACTCTCGATCGACGGTGTGCTCGGCACGATGTACGACGGCCGCACGCTGCACAGCCGCGAGGTCATGGAGCGGCTCGTCCAGGCGTGGGGCGACACCGTGTTCCACACCGTCATCCGCCGCACCGTGAAGTTCTCCGACTCGACCGTCGCCGGTGAGCCGATCACCACCTATGCCTCGGCCTCGGCCGGCGCGGACTCCTACCGCCAGCTCGCCAGGGAGGTGCTGTCCCGTTGGCCCGACGCGTGAGCCTGCCCTCCGCAGATGACCTGTTCCGTCCGACGGTGGAGCCCGACGCCACGGGCGCCCAGGGCGAGACCGAGCAGGGCGCGGATGGAGCGGGTCCCGCGTCGGGGAAGCGGGGCCCCGTCCGCGCCGTGCCCGAGCCGACGCCGGCGAAGGGCCGCAAGCCCAGCGGCCGGGTCCGGCACGACGAGAAGATGACCGTCTACATCACGTCCGACGAGCTCCTCGAGATCGAGCACGCCCGGCTGGCGCTGCGCCGCGAGCACGGCCTCGCTGTTGACCGGGGTCGGCTGGTGCGCGAGGCGCTCGCCCTCGTGCTGGCCGACCTCGAGGCGCACGGGGCCGAGAGTGCCCTGGTGCGCCGGCTCGCCGAGGAGTGACGCCGAAGTGACGCACACGGCATGGCGGTGACCGACGCGAGCGCGCGGAGCACCGACTCGGGGGAGGGGTCTGGCGGCTTCGAGGTGCGCCTGGACAACTTCGAGGGCCCCTTCGACCTGCTGCTGAGCCTGATCGCCAAGCACAAGCTCGACATCACCGAGGTCTCGCTGGCCCGGGTGACCGACGAGTTCATCGCCCACGTGAAGGCGCAGCACGCCCTCGCGCCCGAGTCGGGTGGATGGGACCTGGAGCAGACCTCGTCGTTCCTGCTGGTGGCCGCGACGCTCCTGGACCTGAAGGCGGCCCGGTTGCTGCCGCAGGGAGACGTCGAGGACGAGGAGGATCTCGCCCTGCTGGAGGCGCGCGACCTGCTCTTCGCCCGGCTGCTGCAGTACAAGGCGTTCAAGCAGGTCGCCGCCGTCCTCTCCGAGCGGCTCGCCGCCGAGTCGCGCCGGTTCCCGCGCGCCGTCGGCATGGAGGAGCGGTTCGCCACCCTGCTGCCGGAGGTGCTGATCGGCATCGGACTGGAGCAGTTCGCCGCTCTCGCCGCCAAAGCGCTCGCACCCAAGCCGGGCCCGCCGGAGCTCAACCTGCAGCACATCCACGCTCCGGCGGTGAGCGTGCGCGAACAAGCAGCGATCGTGGTGGACCGCCTCAGGAGGTCCGGCACACTGACCTTCCGGGCGCTGTGCGGCGACTCACCGGACACGCTCACCACGGTCGCCCGGTTCCTGTCCCTGCTCGAGCTCTTCCGCGAGGGCGCGGTCGGCTTCGAGCAGGTCAGCCCGCTCGGGGAGCTGACGGTCCGGTGGACCGGCGAGGACGACACCGGGCTCGAGGACCTCGACGTCGACGAGTTCGACGGCGCCCCGCCGCTGCCCGACCCAGCCCCACCCGCCAGCCAGGAGGACGACCGATGACCGAGCCCGTGGTCGACCGCGACCCGGAGACCCTCGACGTCCCGGTGGCCGCTCTGCGGCCGTCGCTGGAGGCGATCCTCATGGTCGCCGACCAGCCGCTCGACGTGCCCACGCTGGCCAGCGCGGTCGGCTACCCCGCCGAGGAGGTCGCCGACGCCCTCGTCGGCCTGGCCGCCGACTACACCGAGCAGGGGAGAGGCTTCGACCTGCGCAACGTGGCCGGGGGGTGGCGGTTCTACACCCGCGACGAGTACGCCGCGGTCGTCGAGGGGTTCGTCCTCGACGGCCAGCAGGCCCGGCTGACCCAGGCCGCCCTCGAGACGCTCGCGGTGGTGGCCTACAAGCAGCCCGTCTCCCGCGCTCGGGTCTCGGCCGTCCGAGGGGTGAACGTCGACGGCGTGATGCGCACCCTGCTCGCCCGCGGTCTGGTCGAGGAGGCCGGCCACGACGGCGAGACCGGGGCCATCTTGTACCGCACGACGAGCTACTTCCTCGAGCGGATCGGGGTGACCTCTCTCGACGAGCTGCCCGAGCTGGCGCCGTACCTCCCCGACATGGGGGACCTGGAGGACGAGCTCGCCGAGATGGCGGCGCCCGCGCCGTCGGCGGAGCCGGCCGAGACCACCACTCAACCCCCCGCTGACATCGCCACGGCGACCACCGCCGCGGCCCCCGAGACCATCACCGACCTCACCACCGACACCACCCAGGAGGACCGCACCCGTGAGTGACGAGCCCGCGGACACCCCGGTCGCCGACCTGCTCCAGGACGCGCTCGACGAGCAGGGCCTGATCCGGCTGCAGAAGCTGCTCGCCATCACCGGCGTCGCCTCGCGGCGCAAGAGCGAGGAGCTGATGCTCGACGGCGAGGTCGAGGTCAACGGCGAGGTGGTCACCCGGCTGGGCACCAAGGTCGATCCACGCACCGACCGCATCCGAGTGGCGGGCAAGCGGCTGCCGCCGGTCTCGGAGAAGGTCTACCTGGTGCTCAACAAGCCGCGCGGCGTCGTGTCCACGATGTC
>JAPSKJ010000082.1 GCA_031177735.1 Nocardioides sp. | reverse complement strand
ACGACGTAGGGGTTGAGGTCGGTCCACACGGTGATGCCGCCGATGACGGCCTGCAGGGGCACGCCGGCCAGCACGACCGCCGCCAGCACGGCCGCCCGCCCGTCCTCGGCACGCGCGCGCTCCGCGCCGCCGCGCAGCAGCACCACCACCGCGAGCACCACCGTGGCCAGGGCGACCAGTCCGACCGCGAAGGTCAGCATCCGGTTGCCGAACTCGATGGCACCGTGCACGCCGAGCTCGCCGTGCGGGACGTAGGACTCCTCGGTGCAGCGCGGCCACGTCGGGCAGCCCAGGCCCGAGCCGGTCAGCCGCACGGCCCCGCCGGTGACGACGATCCCGATGTTGGCCACCAGGTTGGCGACAGCCGCCCACCACAGCCAGTGCCGACTGCGGTCGGTGGTCGCGCTCGGTGCGGTCGTGTGGGTCATTCCCATGTGAACGTCCTTGCCGTGAGTCCGGTGCCCAGCACTGCCCACGCCGCGAGCACCCCGAGGTCGCGCCAGCCGGTGCCGCCGTCGAGGAGCGCGGTCCGCATGGCCTCGCCGAGAGCCCCCGAGGGCAGCCAGCGCGCGACGTCGCCGAAGCCGCCGTACGCCGACACCGGCAGCACCACTGCACCGCCGGCGAGAAGGAGCAGATAGATCAGGTTGGCCGCGGCCAGGGTCGCCTCCGCGCGCAGCACACCGGCGACGAACAGGCCGAGCGAGGCGAACGCCGCGCAGCCCAGGACGATCGCCAGCATGAATCCCAGTACACCGGGCTGCGGAGTCCATCCCAGGAGCTGTCCGACCCCACCGATGACGAAGAGCTGGACCAGCACGACGACCAGCAGCGCGAGCACCTTGCCGGCGAGCAGCCCGGTGCGGGGGAGTGGTGAGGCCCCCAGCCGCTTGATGACGCCGTAGCGACGCTCGAACCCGGTCGCGATCGCGAGGGAGGTGAACGACGTCGACATCACCGCCAGGGCGAGGACGCCCGGGGTCAGCACGTCGACGAGGCGGCCCTCGAGATCGAGAGCGTCGGCCAGGTCGATGCGGTCACCGCCGGTGACGCCGGCGAGCAGCACGATGACCGGGATGACCAGCGCGAGGAGCAGCTGCTCACCGTTGCGCAGCATCAGGCGCGCCTCCATGCCCGCCTGCGCGAGCACCTGGCGGGTCAGCGGTGCCGCCCCCGGCCGGGGTGCGAAGGTCCCGGTCGCAGCGAGCTCAGCCACGGAGCGCCTCCTCGATGGTGTCGTCCGCGGCAGCCAACGGCCGGCCGGTGATCTCCAGGAACACGTCCTCGAGGCTGCGGCGTCCGAGGATGAGCGACTCGGGCAGCACGTCGTGCTCCTCGCACCACCGGGAGACGCGCGCCAGCGTGCTGCCGTCGGCGGGCCCGGTGACGACCAGGCTGCGCTCGTCGAGCCGGGTCACCTCGATGCGCTCGCCGAGCGTGGCGCGCAGCGACTCGGGTGCCCCGGGTGGGAACGGCCTGGTCACGACCAGGCGGATCGTGGCGCTGTTGCCGCCCCGGGTCAGCTCGAGCGGCGTCCCGGAGGCGATCATCCGGCCGCGGTCGATGATGTGCACGTTGTCGGCGAGCTGCTCGGCCTCGTCGAGGTAGTGGGTCGTGAGCACGACCGTGACACCGTCGCCGCGCAGCTCGCGCAGCAGCTCCCAGGTCGTGCGGCGCGCCTGCGGGTCCATGCCGGCGGTGGGCTCGTCGACGAACACGAGCTCCGGTCGCCCGACGATGGCCATCGCCAGGCCGAGACGCTGCTGCTGGCCGCCGGACAGCCGCCGGTAGGGCGTGCGGCCGCAGCTCTCCAGGCCCAGCCGGTCGGCGAGCATCTCGACGTCGAGCGGGTGTGCGTGCATGCGGGCCACGTGACGCAGCATCTCCATGGCGCGCACGCCGCTCCAGGCGCCCTGGCCCTGCAGCATCACGCCGATGCGCGGGAGCAGGGCCCGGCGGTCGCGGATCGGGTCGAGCTCCAGGACGCGCACCGATCCGGCGTGCGGGCGCCGGTAGCCCTCGCAGGTCTCCAGCGTCGTGGTCTTGCCCGCACCGTTGGGGCCGAGCACCGCCGTGATGGAATGGCGCGCGACCTCGAGGTCGAGTCCGTCGACGGCCCGCTTGCCGGCGTACTCCATGACGAGGCCGCTGACGCTGACCGCGGGGAACTCTGGCACCGCGTCAGTGTAGGGAGCCTGTGACGGTCGTCGCCGTTGCGGCCCTGGGCCTGCGAGCGCGCGTGTGACCTCCGCGACAGGCGGGCCCAGGTAAGGCGACCCTTGCTTGAACGCCCGGCGGCAATATAGACACAATGATGTTGTGAAAATCGACGAGACCGCCCCCCGGGGCGACGACCGGTCGACGCGGCAGCGCGTCGCGCGGTCGATCCTCGTCGAAGGACCCTCGACGGCCGCGGCGCTCGCCGAGCGCCTCGACCTCACCCCGGCGGCCGTCCGGCGCCACCTCGACCAGCTCGTCGAGGACGGCGCCGTCGAGGTCCGCGAGCCGCGACCGGGTGCTCACCGGGGCCGCGGCCGACCGGCGAAGCTCTTCGCGCTCACCGAGCGCGGCCGCGAGGGCTTCGACCAGCAGTACGACGACCTCGCGGTCCAGGCCCTCCGGTTCGTCGCCGAGACGGCCGGTGAGCAGGGCGTGCGGGAATTCGCGCACCGCCGCGCGGCGTTCATCAAGCAGGGATTCGAGGCCGTCTCCGCGACGGACCCCGACCTCACCCCGGCGCAGGTGCTGGCCCGGGTGTTCACCGATGCCGGCTACGCCGCCTCCGTCAAGGGGCTGCCCGCCCAGTCGGGGGCAGCCGGTGAGCAGCTGTGCCAGCAGCACTGCCCGGTCTCGCACGTCGCCCACGAGTTCCCCCAGCTGTGCGAGGCCGAGACCGCGGCGATCGGCGAGGTGCTCGGCACGCACGTCCAGCGCCTGGCCACGATCGCCCACGGCGACGGGGTGTGCACCACCTGCATCCCCGATGCCTCCCAGATTTCCACGATGAAGCAGCAGAAGGAGCGGGTCACGTCATGACCTCGATCGAAGAGCTCAACCCCGAGCTGAAGGGCATCGGGCGGTACGAGTTCGGCTGGGCCGACCCCGACACCGCCGGTGCGACCGCGCAGCGCGGCCTCAACGAGGACGTGGTGCGCGACATCTCGGCGAAGAAGAACGAGCCCGCCTGGATGCTCGACCTGCGGTTGAAGGGCCTCAAGCTCTTCCACCGCAAGCCGATGCCGACCTGGGGCTCGGACCTCTCGGGGATCGACTTCGACAACATCAAGTACTTCGTCCGCTCCAGCGAGAAGCAGGCCGCGAGCTGGGAGGACCTGCCCGAGGACATCAAGAACACCTACGACAAGCTCGGCATCCCGGAGGCGGAGAAGCAGCGCCTCGTCGCGGGCGTCGCCGCGCAGTACGAGTCGGAGGTCGTCTACCACTCGATCCGCGAGGACCTCGAGGCGCAGGGCGTGCTCTTCCTCGACACCGACACGGCGCTGAAGGAGCACCCGGAGCTCTTCCGCGAGTACTTCGGCACCGTCATCCCGGTCGGCGACAACAAGTTCGCCGCGCTCAACACCTCGGTGTGGTCGGGCGGCTCGTTCATCTACGTCCCGAAGGGTGTCCACGTCGACATCCCGCTGCAGGCCTACTTCCGGATCAACACCGAGAACATGGGCCAGTTCGAGCGGACGCTGATCATCGTCGACGAGGACGCCTACGTGCACTACGTCGAGGGCTGCACCGCGCCGATCTACAGCTCGGACTCGCTGCACTCCGCGGTCGTCGAGATCATCGTGAAGAAGGGCGGCCGCTGCCGCTACACGACCATCCAGAACTGGTCGAACAACGTCTACAACCTGGTGACCAAGCGGGCGGTCTGCGAGGCCGGCGCCACCATGGAGTGGGTCGACGGCAACATCGGCTCCAAGGTCACCATGAAGTACCCCGCCGTCTACCTGATGGGCGAGCACGCCAAGGGCGAGACCCTGTCGATCGCCTTCGCGGGTGAGGGCCAGCACCAGGACGCCGGCGCCAAGATGGTGCACGCGGCGCCGCACACCTCGAGCTCGATCCTGAGCAAGTCGGTCGCGCGAGGCGGCGGCCGGACGTCGTACCGCGGCCTGATCCAGGTCAACGAGGGCGCGCACGGCTCGAAGTCCAACGTGCTGTGCGACGCGCTGCTGGTCGACCAGATCTCGCGCTCGGACACCTACCCCTACGTCGACATCCGCGAGGACGACGTGTCCATGGGGCACGAGGCCTCGGTCTCCAAGGTCTCCGACGACCAGCTGTTCTACCTGATGTCCCGCGGCATGGCCGAGGACGAGGCGATGGCCATGATCGTGCGTGGCTTCGTCGAGCCCATCGCCAAGGAGCTCCCGATGGAGTACGCGCTGGAGCTGAACCGCCTGATCGAGCTGCAGATGGAGGGCGCTGTCGGATGACGGCCACTGTTGAGACTGTTCGGGACGCACTCGAGCTGGACAAGATCGAGTCGCACCTGCACCCGGAGGGCTCCTTCGACGTCGAGGCCCACGAGGTGCCCACGGGCCGCGAGGAGATCTGGCGGTTCACGCCGCTGAAGCGGCTCAAGGGGCTGCACTCCGATGTCGAGCTCGTCGCTGGACCGCTGTCGGTCACCTTCGACCTCCCCGACGGCGTGCGCAACCCCGTCGTCGAGGGCGACTCGCTCAAGGGCGTCAGCGGCTACGTGCCGACCGACCGCATCGCGGCGCGTGCGCTGGCGGCCGCGCCGTCGACCAACACGATCACCATCCCGGCCGACACGGTCGTCGACCGGCCGATCGCCGTCACCGTGCGCGGCGACGGTGGCGGGCAGGCCATCGCGCAGCACCTGGTGGTGACGGCGGAGCCGCACAGCAAGGCGACCGTCGTCTTCCGGTTCGCCGGCAGCGCCACCCTCGCCGACGTCATCGAGATCGTGGTCGGCGACGGTGCTCAGCTGACCGTGGTCAACATCGACGACTGGGACGACGACGCCGTCCGCGTCGGCCACCGGTACGTGTCGGTCGGGCGCGATGCGTCGTTCAAGCACATCGACATCACCTTCGGCGGCGACGTGGTGCGCAACGACACCACGGCGACCTACGCCGGCCCCGGCGGCGAGGCCGAGATGCTCGGTCTGTACTTCGCCGACGCCGGCCAGCACATCGAGCACCGCCTCTTCGTCGACCACACCGCCCCGAAGACCAAGAGCAACGTGGTCTACAAGGGCGCGCTGCAGGGCGAGGGCGCCCACACCGTGTGGATCGGCAACGTGCTGATCCGCAAGGTCGCCGAGGGCATCGAGACCTACGAGGAGAACCGCAACCTCGTGCTCACCGACGGCTGCCAGGCCGACTCGGTGCCCAACCTGGAGATCGAGACCGGGGAGATCGAGGGCGCCGGCCACGCGTCCGCGACCGGGCGCTTCGACGACGAGCAGCTGTTCTACCTGCGTTCGCGGGGCGTGCCGGAGGCCGAGGCCCGCCGCCTGGTCGTGCACGGCTTCTTCAACGACCTGATCCGGCAGATCCACGTGCCGGAGCTGGAGGAGGAGCTGTTCGCCACCGTCGAGGCCGAGCTCGCCAAGAACGTGCTGAAGGCGAACTGATCGATGGCGTTCGAGAAGGTCGGCACCCTCGCCGAGCTGCGCGCGGGGGAGGCGCTGGCCGTCACCGTCGGCGACCTCGACGTCGCGATCGCCCGCGACGGCGATGAGTTCTACGCGATCCAGGACCTCTGCAGCCACGCCGAGGTCGCCCTGAGCGAGGGCGACGTCGAGGGCTGCCAGATCGAGTGCTGGCTGCACGGCTCTCGCTTCGACCTGCGCAGCGGCAAGCCGACCGGCCTCCCGGCCACCGAACCCGTCGCGACCTTCCCGGTCGAGGTCCGCGGCGACGAGATCTTCATCGACACCACCACCACCCTGAACGGAGTCACCCCCTCATGAGCACCCTCGAGATCAAGGACCTCAAGGTCTCCGTGGAGACCGAGGACGGTCCCAAGGAGATCCTCAAGGGCGTCACGCTGACCATCGGCGACGGCGAGACCCACGCGATCATGGGCCCCAACGGGTCGGGCAAGTCCACCCTGGCCTACTCGATCGCTGGTCACCCGAAGTACACCATCACCGGCGGAAGCGTCACCCTCGACGGTGAGGACCTGCTCGACATGACCGTCGACGAGCGTGCACGCGCCGGGCTCTTCCTCGCCATGCAGTACCCCGTCGAGGTGCCGGGCGTCTCGGTCGCCAACTTCCTGCGCACCGCCAAGACCGCCATCGACGGCGAGGCTCCCAAGCTGCGCACCTGGGTCAAGGACGTCAACGGCGCCCTGGAGCGGCTCAACCTGGACCCGTCGTTCTCGCAGCGCTCGGTCAACGAGGGCTTCTCCGGCGGTGAGAAGAAGCGCCACGAGATGGCCCAGCTCGAGCTGCTCGACCCCAAGGTCGCGGTGCTCGACGAGACGGACTCCGGCCTCGACATCGACGCGCTGAAGATCGTCTCCGAGGGCATCAACCGCTTCCGCGAGCGCGAGGGCAAGGGCGTCCTGCTCATCACCCACTACACCCGCATCCTGCGCTACGTGCAGCCCGACCGCGTCCACGTCTTCGTCGACGGCCGCGTCGCCGAGTCCGGTGGCGCCGAGCTCGCCGAGGAGCTCGAGGCCAACGGCTACGACCGGTTCATCAAGGCAGCGGCGGTCTGACATGAGCACGCTTCCGGGGCTTCTCCCCGAGCTGGACGTCGTCCGCAAGGACTTCCCGATCCTCGAGCGCACCCTGGCCGACGGCCTGCCGCTGGTCTACCTCGACAGCGCCAACACCTCGCAGAAGCCGCAGGTGGTGATCGACACCATGGTCGACCACCTCGAGCGGCACAACGCGAACGTGGCTCGAGCGATGCACCAGCTCGGGGCGGAGTCGTCGGAGGCGTTCGAGGGCGCCCGCGACATCACGGCCGCCTTCATCAACGCACCGAGCCGTGACGAGGTCATCTTCACCAAGAACGCCTCCGAGGCGCTCAACCTGGTCGCCAACACCCTGGCATGGGCCCGCGGCCCGCTCCAGGTCGGTGCGGGCGACGAGGTCGTCATCACCGAGATGGAGCACCACTCCAACATCGTCCCCTGGCAGCTGCTCACCGAGCGCACCGGCGCCACGCTGCGTTGGTTCGGACTGACCGACGACGGGTTGCTCGACCTGTCGACGATCGACTCGCTGATCAACGAGCGCACCAAGGTCGTGGCGCTCACCTGGGTCTCCAACATGCTCGGCACGGTCAACCCGGTCGCCGAGATCGCCCGACGGGCACACGAGGTCGGCGCGATCGTCGTCGTCGACGCCTCACAGGCCGCGCCGCAGCTCCCTGTCGACGTCGCCGCCGTCGGCGCGGACTTCCTGGCCTTCACCGGCCACAAGGTCGTCGGCCCCACCGGCATCGGCGTGCTGTGGGGTCGTCGCGAGCTGCTCGAGCAGCTGCCGCCGTTCCTCGGCGGCGGCGAGATGATCGAGACCGTCCGGATGGAGCGGTCCACCTACGCCGGCATCCCGCACAAGTTCGAGGCGGGCACCCCGCCGATCGTGGAGGCGGTCGGCCTCGGCGCCGCGCTGACCTACCTGTCCCACATCGGCATGGAGGCGATCCACGCCCACGAGCAGGCGATCACGGCGTACGCCCTCGACGGTCTGCAGACGGTGCCGGGACTGAGCGTGCTCGGTCCGCTGTCGGCGACCGAGCGGGGCGGCGCGATCGCCTTCGAGCTCGAGGGCGTGCACCCGCACGACGTCGCCCAGGTGCTCGACTCCCGCGGTGTCGCCGTGCGCGCGGGCCACCACTGTGCCCGGCCGGCCCACCAGCGGTTCGGCGTGCAGAGCTCGACCCGGATGTCGTCCTACCTCTACACGACGCCCGCGGAGATCGACGCGCTGGTCGAGGCGCTGGAATACACCCGCTCCTACTTCAAGTTGGTCTGAGGACGGGAGCCGACTGATGACGACACAGAACCTCGACGCGCTGTACCAGGAGATCATCCTGGACCACTACAAGAACCCCCACCACAAGGGCCTTCGCGAGCCCTTCGAGGCGGAGGTCCACCACGTCAACCCCACCTGCGGTGACGAGGTCACCCTGCGCGTGCACGTGCAGGACGGGAAGGTCGAGGACGTCTCGTACGACGCCGTCGGCTGCTCGATCTCGCAGGCCTCGGCCAGCGTGCTCACCGACCTCGTCATCGGCAAGAGCGTCAGCGACGCCATGGCCGTCCACGAGCAGTTCCTGACCCTGATGCAGGGCAAGGGCACCGTCGAGCCGGACGAGGACATCTTGGAGGACGGCATCGCGTTCGCCGGTGTCGCCAAGTTCCCCGCCCGCGTCAAGTGCGCGCTGCTGTCCTGGATGGCCTGGAAGGACGCGACTGCCCGCACCCTCGGAGAGGACTCCTGATGAGCCAGCACACCCACGACCACACCCA
>JAPSKJ010000081.1 GCA_031177735.1 Nocardioides sp. | reverse complement strand
GTGGTGACCGAGGTGGAGTCCTTGGGGTCGTGCCCGCCGACCAGCTCCTGCAGCAGCGCGCTGTCGAGCACGGTGCGGGTGACCGGGCCCACCTGGTCGAGGCTGTTGGCGAGCGCGACGAGCCCGTAGCGCGACACCGAGCCGTAGGTCGGCTTGACGCCGACCGTGCCGGTGACGGCACCGGGCTGGCGGATCGAGCCGCCGGTGTCGGTGCCGAGGGCCAGGGGCGCCTCGAAGGCTGCGACGGCCGCTGCCGATCCACCGCCGGAGCCACCGGGGATCCGGTCGAGGTCCCACGGGTTTCGGGTGGGGCCGTACGCCGAGTGCTCGGTGGAGGAGCCCATGGCGAACTCGTCCATGTTGGTCTTGCCGAGGATCGGCAGGCCGGCCGCCTTCAGCCGGGCGACGACCGTGGCGTCGTACGGCGGGACCCAGCCCTCGAGGATCTTCGAGCCGCAGGTCGTCGGCAGGCCGGTGGTGGTGAGCACGTCCTTGACGGCGATCGGCACGCCGTCGAGGTAGGAGGCCGGCTGCCCTGCGGCCCGGCGAGCATCGGACGCGGCGGCCTGCGCGAGCGCGCCCTCGGCGTCGACGTGCAGGAAGGCGTGGACAGGTCCGTCCACTGCGGCGATGCGGTCCAGGTGCGCCTGGGTCAGCTCGACGCTGGTGGTCTCCCCCGCGGCGAGCATGTCCGCCATCTCCGCGGCGGTCTTGCGGGTCAGGTCGGTCACTGCTCGTCCCCCAGGATCCGCGGCACGGAGAAGCGCTGATCCTCGACCGCGGGGGCCCCACCGAGGGCCTGCTCGGGAGTCAGGCCGGGCTGCACGACGTCGTCGCGGAAGACGTTGGTCAGCGGCAGCGGGTGCGAGGTGGCGGGCACGTCGTCGCCGGCGACCCCCTGGATGGAGGCGACCGCCTCGAGGATCACGTTGAGCTGGGGGGCCAGGTGGTCCAGCTCGGCGGCGTCGAGGTCGATCCGGGCGAGGTCGGCCAGGTGGGCGACCTCGTCACGGGTGATTTCAGGCATGGGCGTCAGTCTAGGCGGCTCGCTCGACCCGCTTCGCCGCAGGTCACCCCACTCCCGGCCCCACGCGCGAAGGCCCTCCTCGCCCCCGTGCGGACCAGCCGTGCGCGCGACACGCGCGGGCGCAGGTGGCATCGGTCCACGTACCCAAGTTGCGGCTTGCCAGCGCCGAGGCGCAGTGCTCGGCTGGGTCGGTGGGGACCCCACTCACCCAGAATCCAGGTGGTCGTCATGACCGGAACGTCCCTCCCCCTGCTCGAGCTGAACCCCTCCTTCCACGGCGCCGTCGTCCGACCGGGAGACGCTGACTACGACACCGCCCGAGCGGTGTACAACGGCAGCATCGACCGGCATCCTTCGGTCGTCCTGCGTCCGAGCGGCGTCGCCGACGTCGCCGACGCCGTCAACTACGCCCGCGACACCGGGCTGCCGTTGACCGTCCGCTGCGGCGGCCATGCCGTCGCCGGCACGTCGGCCAACGAGGCCGGCGTGCTGATCGACCTCTCCAGCCTCAAGGGCACCGACGTCAACCCCAGCCGCGGCACCGCGATCGCCCAGGGCGGCGTGCTGTGGGGCGAGTACGACCGCGACACCGCGTTGCGGGGCGTGGCGACGCCGGGGGGCCGCGTGACCACCACCGGTGTCGGCGGCTTCACGCTCGGCGGCGGCTACGGCTGGCTCTCCCCGAAGTACGGCCTCACCTGCGACAACCTTGTCGCGGCCGACGTGGTGACTGCCGATGGGCGGCTCGTCCACGTGTCCGAGACCGAGCACGCCGACCTGCTCTGGGCGCTGCGCGGCGCGGGCGCGAACTTCGGTGTGGTGGTCAACTACGAGCTGCGGGTCCACCCGCTGCCGCCGTTGCTGCTCGCCGGCATGCTCGTCGTGCCGAACGCTGACGGCGCGGGCGAGGTCGCCCGCGCCTACCGCGACGAGCTCGAGCGGGCGCCGGAGGAGGTGGTCGCCGCGATGGCGACGATCCTCGCCCCGCCCGAGGAGTTCGTGCCGCCCGAGGTCGTCGGGTCGCCGGTCCTCGGGATGGTGCTCGCCTACATCGGCGCTCCGGAGGAGGCGCTCGAGGCTCTGGCGCCGTTCCGCCGGATCGCCGAGGGCGGGATGGACCTGATCCAGCCGATGCCCTACACCGCTCTTCAAGCGATGCTGGACGGCTTCGCTCCCCGCGGCTGGCTCAACTACCACCGCGGGCTGCACGTGGGCGGCCTCTCCGACGTCAGCATCGACCGGTTCCTCGAGGTCGGAACGGAGATCCACTCGCCGATGACCCAGGGCATCGTCTTCCGTCACGGCGGTGCGGTCGCCCGGGTGCCGGAGGACGCCACGGCGGCGAGCCACCGCGACGCCGCGTACATGGCGCACCCGATCGCTTGCTGGGCGAGTCCGACCGAGACCGACTACGAGATGGGCTGGGTGAGACGCTTCTCCGAGGCCTTCGCCGCCGACCTCACCGGAGGCGTCTACCTCAACTTCGAGCCGGGCACGTCCCAGGCCGACGTGCACGCGGGCTTCGGCCCGGACAAGTACGCCCGCCTCGCCGCGCTCAAGGCGGCGTGGGACCCCACCAACCTGTTCCGCTCCAACCACAACATCGAGCCCGCTGCGTAAGGACGAGGGGTGGGTACCGGCGAGGCGTGACCCCACCGAACGAGGACTACGACCCCGAGCAGGACCAGGACGCCGAGCCGCCCACCCCGACCGGCGAGGAGCCGGACCCGGCGATGATCGACCCGTACGACACGACGCCCGGCAGCCACCCCGACCCGCCGCCGGAGGGCGACACCGGCGGCTTGTGAGCACCCGGCGCTCGCCCGGAGGCACCGGCGCCCAGTTCGGCCTACGATCCGGCCATGAAGCGCGCTCTCGCCGTCGTGGCCATCCTGGTGGCCGGCATCCTCAGCCTGCCCCTCGCCGCCATGCCGTTCAGCTCCGAGGGCAGTGAGAACTGGATCCTGCCGGTCGCGCTCGTGCTGATGGCCGCCGTCGGCGCGATGGTCTCCCTCGCCGTTCCCGAGCTGGCCGGACCGGCCGCCGGCACCGGCCGGCGAGCGGCGATCGGCGCTGCTGTCGGGATCGGCGCCGCGCTCGTCGGCACGGTCGTCTTCTTCCTGCTGGTGAGCGGCGTGGGCGGCGCCTGAGGGACCGC
Organism: Nocardioides sp.; assembly: GCA_031177735.1. Taxonomy (GTDB): domain Bacteria; phylum Actinomycetota; class Actinomycetes; order Propionibacteriales; family Nocardioidaceae; genus Nocardioides. Next base: position 5,427 of record JAPSKJ010000081.1, on the reverse strand, counting down.
CACCCCGAGCGTACGGCGCCGGCCCCTCCTGTGCGGGCGGACGCTCGGGTCAGAGGAAGGGTTGCCTAACCTAAAAAGGGCTAGCCTTCCGGCTCATGATCACCCTGTTCTCGTCATGGCGCCGTCCTTCCCGCGGCCTGGCGATCTTGCTGCCCGCCCTGCTCCTCCTGCTCGCTGCGTGCGGCACCTCCACCGAGGAGGATGCCGGCGCTGATACCCCCGAGCCGTCGGCGAGTGAGTCGTCGTACTCCGTCGAGCACGCGATGGGCACCACCACGCTTCCCCAGGCACCCGAGCGCGTGGTGGTGCTCGACTCGCCGCACCTCGACGCCCTCGTCGCCCTCGGGATCACCCCGGTCGGCGCCACCGAGTCCGGGTCGGGCGCCGGCCTGCCGCCGTACCTCGCCGACAGCCTCGGTGGGACCACCGTGGTGGGCGACACCATGGAGCCCAACCTGGAGCAGATCGCGGGGCTGTCGCCTGACCTGATCATCGGCGCCAAGGTGCGCCACCAGAAGCTCTACGACCGGCTCAGCGCGATCGCTCCGACGGTGTTCTCGGAGGACTCCGGCACCAACTGGCGCGAGCAGGCGACCGTGACGGCGGCCGCGGTCGACCGCTCCGAGGACATGGAGCAGCTGCTCGCCGACCTCGACGCCCGCGCCGCCGAGGTGGGCGAGGCCGTCGGCGCGGACGGCAAGCGTGTCTCGATGGTCCGCTTCCTGCCGGAGAACTTCCGGCTCTACGGCCCCGACACGTTCTCCGGCTCGCTGCTCACCCAGGTCGGCTTCGACCTCGGCACCCACGAGTGGGACCAGTACTCCATGGTCGAGGCCAGCCCGGAGAACTACGACCTGATCGACGGCGACATCGTCTTCCACAGCACCTACGGCGAGCCCGCGGCGAGCACCCGGGGCGCGGTGACGGACCTGTGGGGCTCCCTGCCCGCGGTGCAGGCGGGCCAGGTCCACGAGGTCGAGGACGAGACCTGGATGATCGGCATCGGCATCGTCGGCGCCAACGCCGTGCTCGACGAGATCGCGCGCCTGCTCTCCTGACGCCCGCCCGGGACGCCTCAGCGATGGTGGTGCCCCGTCACCTGGTGACGGGGCACCGCCACGTCGGCGCGAGGCTCAGGCGAGCGCGGCCGGCCCGCCCTCGAGGAGCCGCACGAAGCCGGCCTCGTCGAGGATCGGCACGCCGAGCTGCTCGGCCTTGTCGGCCTTGGAGCCGGCGTTGTCGCCGACGACGACGTAGTCGGTCTTCTTCGACACCGATCCGGACGCCTTGCCACCCCGCGCGAGGATCGCCTCCTTGGCCGAGTCGCGGGAGAACTCCACGAGCGAGCCGGTCACCACCACGGTGAGGCCCTCGAGGGTGCGTGGCACGGACTCGTCGCGCTCGTCGGCCATGCTGACCCCGGCACGCTCCCACTTGTCGACGATCGCGGCGTGCCAATCGACGGTGAACCACTCGGTGACCGCGTCGGCGATCGTGGGCCCGACACCCTCGGCCGCGGCCAGCTCGGCCTGCGTCGCCGCGCGGATGGCCACCATCGAACCGAACTCCGTGGCCAGCGCTCGGGCGGCCGTGGGTCCGACGTGGCGGATCGACAGCGCGACCAGCACCCGCCACAGCGGCACCTGCTTGGCGCGATCCAGGTTGTCGAGCAGGCGCTGCCCGTTGGCGTTGAGGACCGGCCCCTCGCCCTCTCCGCGCTTGGGCGCCCGGGTGAACAGAGGGGTCCGCAGCAGCTTGTCCTCGCTCAGGTCGAAGACGTCGCCCTCGTTGGCGATCGCGCCGGACTCCAGCAACGCGGTCGCCGCCTCGTATCCCAGCCCCTCGATGTCGAAGGCAGCGCGACTCGCGACGTGGAAGACCCGCTCGCGAGCCTGTGCCGGGCAGGACTCGTGGTTGGGGCAGCGCAGGTCGCGGTCGCCCTCCTTCTGCTGGTAGAGCGGCGTGCCGCACGCCGGGCACTCACGAGGCATCTGCCACTCGGGCAGCCCCTCGGGACGCAGCGCGAGCACGGGGCCCACGATCTCGGGGATGACGTCGCCAGCCTTGCGCAGCACCACCGTGTCGCCAGGGCGGACGTCCTTGCGGCGCACCTCGTGGGCGTTGTGGAGCGTCGCCTTCTCGACCGTCGACCCGGCCACTCGGGTCGGCTCCATCCGCCCGAACGGCGAGACCCGGCCGGTGCGGCCGACCTGCACCTCGATCGCGAGGAGTCGCGCATTGACCTCCTCGGGCGGGTACTTGTAGGCGATCGCCCACCGCGGGGCCCGCGAGGTGGATCCCAGCCGCCGCTGCAGCGAGACGTCGTCGACCTTGACCACGACCCCGTCGATCTCGTGCTCCACGTCGTGACGGTGCTCGCCGTAGTGGGCGATGAACTCCTCGACCTCCGCCAGGGTCGGCACCACGCGGATCCGGTCGGACGTCGGCAGCCCCCACGCGCGCAGCGCGGAGTACGCCGCCGACTGGGCTGTCGGCTCGAAGCCGCGCCTCGCGCCGATCCCGTGACACACCATGTCGAGCGCGCGACTGGCGGTCACGCGGGGGTCCTTCTGCCGCAGCGACCCGGCCGCGGCGTTGCGCGGGTTGGCGAACATCGGCTTGCCGGCGTCGACCATCGCGGCGTTGAGCCGCTCGAAGGCCTGGACCGGGAGGAAGACCTCTCCGCGCACCTCGACCAGCTCGGGCACGGGGAACTCCTCGGTGCCGGTGAGCCGGTGCGGGATCGAGGCGATGGTCTTCACGTTGGGGGTGACGTCCTCACCCGTGCGGCCGTCGCCACGGGTGAGCGCCCGCACCAGCCGGCCGCCCTCGTAGAGGAGGTTGATGGCCAGCCCGTCGACCTTGAGCTCGCAGAGCAGGTCGGGATCGGTGATGCCGTCACGGGAGAGCCGGGAGTGCCACGCCTGCAGCTCCTCGAAGGAGAACGCGTTGTCGAGGCTCTCCATCCGCTGCAGGTGGTCGTGGGCGGCGAAGTCGGTCGAGACCGCGCCGCCCACCTTCTGCGTGGGACTGTCCGGGGTGCGCAGCTCCGGAAACGCCTCCTCGAGCTCCTCGAGCTCGCGCATCATCCGGTCGAACTCGGCATCGGAGAGCGTCGGGTCGTCGAGCACGTAGTAGCGCCACCGCGCCTGCTCGACCGCCTCGGCCAGCTCCTGGTGCCGCGACCGGACGTCCGCGGCGGCTTCGGTCACGGGTGGGGGGACGCCCTGATCGGTCACAGACCCATCTTGCCCGGTCCCGCCGACACCGCCGCGGACCGCCCGGTACCGCCCGGCGCGGCTCGGGCGCCGGTGACCGCCGGCGTCAGCCGGTGGCCTCGGTGCTCGAGCCAGCCTCGATCTGCGCCGAGTCCGCGCTGCCGCTCATCTCGGCGCCCCGGTGCTGCACCTCGATCTTGCGCGGCCGGGCCCGCTCGGCGACAGGGATGCGCAGGCGGAGCACACCGGCGTCGTACGCCGCCTCGACCCGGTCCAGGTCGAGGTTGTCGCCCAGCACCAGCTGGCGGCTGAACAGGCCCTTCGGACGCTCCGCTGCCAGCAGCTCCCAATCACCGTTGCGGGCGGGACGCTCGGCCCTGACCGTCAGCACGTTGCGTTCGACGTCGATGTCGAGGGTGTCCGGAGCCACTCCGGGCAGGTCGAACTCGACGACGAACGTGTCGCCCTCGCGCCAGGCGTCCATCGGCATGATCGCGGGGCGTGACGTCGAGCCGGTCCCCAGGAGCTGCTGGGCGAGCCGGTCGAAGTCGCGGAACGGGTCAGTACGCATCAACATGGTTCACCTCCGTGTCCTGAAGTTCATGGGGCGAGCGGCCTCTTCGCTCGCCCCACTTCCTGATATAGCGCTGGCACTCTCGGCATTCAAGTGCTAACCGGTCTAGACCGATCGAAGAAGTTCTCGCGGCCGGGAATCGTCGGCCAGCGTCGGTAGTTCGATGAAACGAAACTGTTCCGTTTCATCAACCTGCTGCCACGTCGAGGACTCCCCCATGATCCGACCGCCCGCCTCGCTCCCCGGGCAGAACCGCCCGCGCGTGACCGGCGACCGAGAAGCCGAGATCCTGGAGGCGACCCTCGACACGCTGGCCGAGGTGGGCTACGACCGGCTCACCATGGACGCGGTGGCCAGCCGCGCGAAGGCGTCGAAGGCGACGCTCTACCGCCGCTGGAGCAGCAAGGCCAACCTGGTGATCGACGCCCTTGTCTCCGAGAAGGAGCCGATCTCCGACCACGACACCGGATCGCTCCGCGGCGACCTCCTGGCCACGTTCTGCGGCCACGGCGGGCTCACCGACCACCACCAGGTCGCCCGGTTCACCGCCGTCGTCACGGCGGTCGGGCGTGACCCCGAGTTCGCGGCCGCGTTCCGCGACCGGTTCATCGCGCCGAAGGAGGAGCTCTCCCGGCAGATCTACCGACGCGCACAGGAACGCGGCGAGATCCCCGCCGCCGTCGATCTCGACGTCCTGGTGCCGGCCCTGCCGGCCATCGTGCTCCAGCGCGTACTGATGCTCGGCGAAGAGCCGACCGACGACCTCGTCTCACGGGTGATCGACCAGGTCATCCTGCCCGCCGCCACCTGCCTGGGCCACCGCCCGCAGGAGGCATCCCACCCTCACAAAGGAACCGAGTAGATGACCAGTCTCGACAAGGCCGACCCGCCTGAGGCAGCCGGCACGACCGCCGGCACCCACCGCCACCTGGGATGGGCACTGGTGCTCATCTCCGTCGCCCAGCTGATGGTGGTGCTCGACGCCACCATCGCCAACATCGCCCTGCCCTACATCGGCACCGACCTCGACATCTCCGAGGCCAACCTCACCTGGATCGTCACCGGCTACGCCCTCGCCTTCGGTGGCCTGCTGCTGCTCGGTGGACGTCTGGGTGATCTCTACGGCCGTCGCCGGATCTTCATGGTCGGCCTCGTCATCTTCGCGATCGCCTCGCTGCTGGGCGGCATCGCCACCAACGAGCCGCTCCTCCTGGGCGCCCGAGGCCTGCAGGGCCTGGGTGCCGCGCTGGCCTCGCCGGCCGCACTCGCCCTGATCACCACGACCTTCCCCGCCGGCCCGGCGCGCAACCGCGCGTTCGCCGTCTACGCCATGATGTCCGGTGCCGGCGCCGCCGTCGGCCTCATCCTCGGCGGCTGGCTCACCGGCCTCGACTCCTTCCTCGGCCTCGACGTCGAGGGGTGGCGGCTGACCTTCCTCATCAACGTCCCGATCGGTCTGATCGCCGCGGCCTTCGCGCCGCGTGCCCTCGCGGAGTCGGAGAAGCACACCGGGTGGCTCGACGTCCCCGGCGCGATCACGGGCACCCTCGGCCTGCTCGGGATCGTCTTCGGCCTGACCCGCGCCGGCGAGGAGGCCTACGGTTGGGGTCACGCCCAGACCGTCTCCGCCCTGGT
>JAPSKJ010000080.1 GCA_031177735.1 Nocardioides sp. | reverse complement strand
GTGTCGAGGTGGACGGCCGTGAGGTGGGCGGCGACGCCCAGGTAGGTCCCGAGGGCGACCGGCCGCCCGTCGACATCGCGCACGAGCAGCCGCAGCCGGCCGTCCGGGCCGACCTTCGGGGTGTTCGTGGCGGTCACCGACACCGTGCCGTCGGACGCGACCTCGGCCGGCTCCGGCGTCGCGGGCGTCCACTCCCCCGGCACCGTGCCGCGCGCGCCGAGCATGAGGTAGTCGCCGTTGCCACCGCTGTCCTGGGCGACGAACTCCGCGACCACCCGGTAGTCCCCCGCCTCGGGCAGTCGGACCGGTGCGGTCCACGTGCCGTCCGGCCCGAGGGTCGGGTGCAGGTGGCGGAAGACGGCGAGGTCGTCGCGGATCAGGTAGAGGTGGAGCAGCTTGGTCTGCTCCTCGACGAAGCCGGTGACCGGCTGGCCGTCGTAGCGGATCCGAAAGCTCACCTGCCCCGTCTCGCCGGCCTGCGCGGGCAGCGTGACGTCGGCGAGCTCGTAGCCGACCTCGGCGGAGGTGGTGCCGTCGCCGACCAGCAGCGACACCATCATGTCCCCCGGGCCGTGGGTGTGGCCGGCCGGCTCGGCGGACTCCTGGTCGGCCGAGCAGCCGCCCAGCAGGGCGACGGTCGCCGCCACGGCGGCGGCGACCGTCGCCAGCCTGCGTGTGCGGGCGCGGTCAGTCACGGGTGAGGCGGCGGTGGGTGACCCGGTGCGGGCGTGCGGCCTCGGGACCGAGGCGCTCGATCTTGTTCTCCTCGTACGACGCGAAGTTGCCCTCGAACCAGAACCACTGACCCTCGGCGTCCTCGGTGCCCTCCCAGGCCAGGATGTGCGTCGCCACGCGGTCGAGGAACCACCGGTCGTGGGAGGTGACCACGGCGCAGCCCGGGAAGTCGAGCAGGGCGTCCTCGAGGGAGGACAGCGTCTCGACGTCGAGGTCGTTGGTCGGCTCGTCGAGGAGCAGCATGTTGCCGCCCTGCTTCAGGGTGAGCGCGAGGTTGAGGCGGTTGCGCTCACCACCGGACAGCACGCCGGCCTTCTTCTGCTGGTCGGGGCCCTTGAAGCCGAACGACGCGACGTAGGCGCGCGAGTTCATCTCGAAGTTGGCGACCTTGATGAAGTCCAGACCGTCGGAGACGACCTCCCAGACGTTCTTGTTGGGGTCGATGCCGCCCCGGCTCTGGTCGACGTAGGAGATCTTGACCGTCTGGCCGACGTTGAGCTCGCCGGCGTCGGGCTCCTCGCTGCCGGTGATCATCCGGAACAGCGTGGTCTTGCCCACGCCGTTCGGGCCGACGACGCCGACGATGCCGGCGCGGGGCAGGGAGAAGGAGATGTCGTCCCACAGCACCCGGCCCTCGAAGCCCTTGACCAGGCCCTTGGCCTCGAGGACGACGTCACCCAGGCGCGGGCCCGGCGGGATGTTGATCTCGGCGCTGTCGATCTTGCGCGCCCTGTCGGCCTCGGCCGCGAGCTCCTCGTAGCGCGCGAGACGCGACTTGGACTTGGTCTGCCGCGCCTTGGCGTTGGAGCGGACCCACTCCAGCTCCTTCTCGAGCATCTTGGCGCGCTTGGCGTCCTTGGCGCCCTCGATCTTGAGGCGCTCCTTCTTGGTCTCCAGGTAGGTGGAGTAGTTGCCTTCGTAGCCGTGGATCGAGCCGCGGTCGACCTCGGCGATCCACTGGGCGACGTTGTCGAGGAAGTAGCGGTCGTGGGTGACGGCGAGGACGGCGCCCGGGTAGGACTTCAGGTGGCCCTCGAGCCACTGGACCGACTCGGCGTCAAGGTGGTTGGTGGGCTCGTCGAGCAGCAGCAGGTCGGGCTGCTGCAGCAGCAGCTTGCACAGTGCGACACGGCGGCGCTCACCACCGGAGAGGTTGTCGACGAGCGCGTCCGGCGGCGGGCAGCGCAGCGCGTCCATGGCCTGGTCGAGGCGGGAGTCGAGGTCCCAGACGTTGGCGGCGTCGAGCTCGGACTGCAGGTCACCCGCCTCAGTGGCGACCTTGTCCTGGTCGGCGTCGGGGTCGCCCATCATCATGTAGAGCTCGTCGAGGCGGGCCATCTTCGCCTTGATCTCGGCGACGGCCTCCTCGACGTTCTCGAGGACCGTCTTGCCCTCGGTCAGCGGCGGCTCCTGCTGCAGCATCCCCACCGTGGCGTCGGGGTCGCGGATGACGTCACCGTTGTTGGGATGGTCGAGCCCGGCCATCAGCTTGAGCAGCGACGACTTGCCCATGCCGTTGGGGCCGACGACGCCGATCTTGGCCCCGTGCAGGAACGACAGCGTGACGTTGTCGAGCACGACCTTGTCACCGTGGGCCTTGCGCACATTGCGCAGCGAGAGGATGTAGTCCGCCATGCCCCCAAGGCTAGTTGGGAATCGCCCGCGCGACCCGATCGGGGTCGCGCGGGCCACCCTGCCTCACGCGGCGCCGACCGCCGGTGGCTCCTGGGCCGCCCAGTCGTCGACCGGACCGGGCGCCGGCTCGGGCACGGGGTCGGCGGCGAGCCGGGAGCCCTTCACGAACCGAGCGGTGCCGCGGTTGAGGTCGTGACCCAGCACCGAGGCCTCGATCTCGTAGGTCGTGACCTCCTTGCCCTCGGAGTTCATCCACGTGCGGGGGGTGAGCCTGCCCTGCACGACGACGGCGTCACCCCGCACGAGCGATGCCGCGGCATTGCTGCCGAGCTGGCGCCAGGCGTTCACGGTGTACCACTGCGTCGGCGCGTCGAGCCACTCGTTGCGCTGGCGGTGGAACCGCCGGGGCGTGCAGCCGATCCGGAAGCTGGCCACCTCGTGCTCGCCGGCCCGCCGGACCTGGACGTCGTTGCCGACCCAGCCCTGCACCGTCACGATCGTCTCGTTCATCTCCGGTCTCCTCCTCGCGTCGGGTGCGGGACACCTCGTCCCGCCGCCCGACAAGCGTCCGGGCCGCCACCGACGCGGTGGCGGCCCGACGCAGCGACCTGAGGACAACGCCTCGCGAGGCGTCGCTGTGGAGAAGAAGCGGCCGGCTACTTCAGCGCCTTCGTCAGCCCCGCGCGCACGGTGTTGTACGCCGCCAGCTCAGCCTCGACGGGGGCCACGACCAGCTCGCCGGACACCGAGCTCACGGCGTCCCGCAGCCGACGGTCCGCCGCGGCGGCCCGCCTGCGCGCGGTGATCCGCACCAGCAGCTTGCACACCAGAGCCAGCAGGATCCCGACGACCACGCCGCCGACGAGGAGGATCAGCGGCAGGGCGATCCCGCCCAGCTTGGGCGTGACCTCGTCGTTGAGGGTGCCGGAGAACCACGCGGCCGCCGACCAGCCCAGACCGGCGAGCGCGGCGAGGATGAGCAGCCACTGCAGCACGCGCACCAGGCCGGCCCACACGGGCAGCTTGTCGACACCCAGGTCGGTCGCACCGAGCGCGGCGTCGAGCCGGTCACCCAGGTCGTCGATGCGCGAGACCGACGCTCGGCGGATCGACTCCTGCCACGGCTTGCCCAAGCCGGCCGAGGCGTCGTCGGCGAGGGCCCGCACCTCGTTGTCGACCTTGGCCCGCTGCACCGACGTGGCCTTCGGGACCGACGTGCGGGCGGTGCCGGCCAGCTCCTTGCCTGCCGACCCGAGGTCGAGGTGGAGCCGCTTGAGCGGGTCGGGCTTGAGCTTGGAGGCCCACGAGACCAGCGGCCACCCCGTGGCGCGTCCGGCACGCATCCGGGTCGCCCGCTCGACGGCCTCGACCACCGTCGGCACGCCGGCGGCCTCGGCGATGGCGTCGTCCATGGCCTCGACCCGGCCGGCCGCGAGGGCCCGCGCCTTGCCGGTGCCCGAGACGTCCTCGATCCTGCTCGCGACGGTGCGGATGTCGGCCTCGATCCGGGCCTTGGTCATCTTCTTCGCCGCGACGCGCTTGGAGATCTCGCGTCGCAGCTCGGGGATGCCCCAGCCGAGCTTGGCGCTGACGGGGATCACCGGCACCTGCTGGAGCCCGTCGTTGTCGAGCAGTCGGCGCACGTCGGCCACCATCGCCTCACGGCGGTCCTCCGGCACGACGTCGATGTGGTTGAGCACCACGACCATCACGTCGGCGTGCGTCTTGAGCGGCTCGAGGTAGCGGTCGTGGATCGCGGCGTCGGCGTACTTCTGGGGGTCGAGCACCCACACGAGCATGTCGGCGAGGTTGACGAGCCGGTCGACCTCGAGGTGGTGGGAGACCTCGGTGGAGTCGTGGTCGGGCAGGTCGAGGAGGACCACGCCGTCGAGCTCGTTGCTCTCCCGGCGGGTGTCGAGCATGGAGTCGCGGGTGGTCTGGTGACGCTCGGGGATGCCGAGCCACTCCAGCAGCTCGCGCGCACCCTGCGTGCCCCACACGCAGGCGGTCGCCCACGACGTGGTCGGGCGACGCACGCCGACGGCGGAGAGCTCCAGCCCGGTGAGTGCGTTGAACGTCGAGGACTTGCCGGACCCCGTCGCACCGGCGATCCCGACGACGGTGTGCTCGGCGGAGAGCCGTAGCCGGCTGCCGGCGCGTTCGGCGATCGAGCGCGCCTCGGCGACCAGGTCGTCGTCGAGTCGGCCCTCGGCGGCCTCGGCGGCGGCCGCGAGGCCCTCCAGCCGGTCGCCGAGGTCGGTTCCCTTGGTGACCAGGTTCTTGGCACCTTGGAGCAGCGAGGTCATGGTCTCCCTGTCGTGGATCGGTGGACGCGTTCAGCCTAGTGGTCGCAGCAGCCCACTCCTCAGCCGTCGGCCTTCCGCGCCTCGAACCGGACGTCGTCGACCCGGCGGGCCGCATCCCGCAGCCGCAGCGGGGCGTCGGTGTCGATGTCGAGCCCGTCGATGATGCCGGTGTAACGGGCCATCTCGTCCTCGAACAGGCTGCGCACCCGCTCGTCGAGCGCCGCCCGTGCGCGCTCGGCGAGCCGGCGGACGGCCTGGTCGCCGAAGACGGCCTCGAGCAGCTTCTGCCCCAGCAGCGCCGACCCGCCCGCGATGCCGACCTCGGCCCCCGCGAGCGCCCCGCCGGTGCTGGCGAACACGACGACCATCAGCGCCACCCCGAGCCCGTTGACGCCGGTGGCCAGGAACCGAGCGGTGGTGCGCTTGTCGGCGCCCTCCGTCTTGACCATGTCGAGTACGTCGCCCTGCCAGTCGCGCACCGCCCGCTCCGCCTTGCGGCGCAGGTCGCGGGACGCACGGCCGAGGTCCTCGGGAGCCCCCTTGAGCAGGCCGCGGCCCGCCTCGAGCTGCATCCAGGCCGACTCGGCCCGCTCGGCGGCGGCCTCGGCGTGCTCGAGGATGAGCATCTCCAGGCCGGACTCGACCGCCACCTGGGCCCGCTCGGCCTGGGCCGGCTTGCCCTTCACGGTGTTGACCAGCTTCTCGCGCAGCCAGCCGACCTTGGTCTCCAGCGACTTCAGCAGCTCGCCGGTGCCGACGAACTCCTGCCACCGGGCCAGCACCTCGCCGCGCAGCAGGGTGCCGTCGGCGGTGGCGACCGTGACGGCGTGGGCGGCGTCCTCGTAGGCCCGGACCGCGTCGCGTCGCAGCACCGAGGCCGCCTCGCCCTGCTCCAGGGCCGCCGCGATGACGGGATGGGCTCGGTGGGTGAGCGCCCGCACCGCCCCTTCGAGGGTCTGCTGCACCACGGCGTGCCGGGCGGTCGCGTCGTCGGCGAGCATGTCGAGCCAGCCGCGCACCTCCGCGACGCCGGCCTTCGGCAGCAGCCCGTCCTCGTCGACCGTGCCCTCGTGCACGATGAACAGCGGTGAGTCCTTCAGCCCGCGCGAAGCGAGCATCCGGGCGAGGTGGGTGGCGACGGTCTGCACGGCCTCCTTCGGCGTGCGGTCAAGCACGACCGCGACCGCCGTCGACCGCTCCGCCGCCTGCTTGAGGAAGTCCCACGGCACCTGGTCGGCGTACCTCGCCGCCGAGGTGACGAAGATCCACAGGTCCGCCGCCGCGAGCAGCTGGGCCGCGAGGACGCGGTTCTGCTCCTCGACCGAGTCGACGTCGGGGGCGTCGAGGATCGCCAGCCCGGGCGGGATGGACTCGGCCGCGACGAGCTGCAGGGCGCCCGGGTCGTTGGTGGAGTGGGCGACCCGCTCGAGGTCGGGCAGCAGCCGGTCCTGGCCGAACCACTGGGCGTCGTCGGGGTGGTGCACCAGCACGGGCGAGCGGGTGGTGGGGCGCAGCAGGCCGGGGGTGGTCACCCGGTGGCCGACGAGGGAGTTGACCAGCGTCGACTTGCCGGCGCCCGTGGAGCCGCCGACGACCGCGAGCAGCGGTGCGTCGATGGTCATCATCCGCGGGATGACGTAGTCCTCGAGCTGGGCGACCAGCTCCTGCTGCACCTTGCGGTGGGCGTCGATGCCCGGCAGGTCCAGGGGCAGGGTGACCTCCTGGAGCGCCTGTCGCAGGCGCACCAGCGCGGTGACCATCTTGGTGCTGTCGGGCTCGGCGCCGTGGACGGTGGCGGAATGGGTGCCACCGCCCTCGACGGGTCCGGGGGTGGGGCCTGGCTCGGGCGTCATCGGGTGGGTACCACCTGTCCGGGGAAGGCGATGACCGGTCGAACAGCACCGATCCTCGCGACGTACTCCTGTCCGCGCGCCACGAAGTCGGGCGGCGGGGTGCCACGCAGGAAACGGTGATGGAGGAATCCGAGCTCGATCACCGCCTGCTGGTAGTCCTTCATGGCCCGCTCGGCGATCGGGCCACCGTGCTGGCGGGCGTGGGCGCGGGCATGCCGGCGCGCGCGCAGGTCCACGACCCAGCCGATGTCGGTGGCCGGGACCAGGCCGCGCGCGGCGGCGTCGCCCAGGGCGGCGCGCAGCAGCCGTTGCTCGGCGGTGCGCGCCCACACCGCGAGGATGACCGCGCCGATGAACGCCGGGAACATCAGCACGACGTAGACCATGGCGAAGCCGCCGATCCCGAACACGGTGCCGGCGTTCCACAGCGCGTGCGTGATGACCGCCGCCGACCATCCGAGCACGGGCGCGACCAGGCGCACGGGCCCGCTGCGCGAGCTCACCGCGATCCCGACACCGATGCCGGTCATCGCGGTGAAGAACGGATGGGCGAACGGGCTGAACAGGCAGCGCATGATGAAGGTCGCGGTGAGCCCCTCGATACCGCCCGGGCCGACCTCGGGACCGCCGTTGTAGGCGGCGGCCAGGTAGAGGATGTTCTCGGTGAAGGCGAACCCGATGCCGACCAGACCGGCGTAGACGATGCCGTCGAGGATGCCGTCGAGCTCGGCGCGCCGCCACCACAGCAGCACGAGCAGGAAGAGCCCCTTCGCGGACTCCTCCGCGATGGGCGCGACGACGGCCAGGGTGCCGGTGTCGGTGATGCCGACGAAGATGCCGCCGACGCCCTCGATCACCAGGGAGGCCAGCACGGCGAGGAAGGCGCCCCAGAACAACCCGAGCGCGAGGAAGGTGCGCGGCTCCGGCTCGTAGCGGTCCAGCCACAGGTAGCAGGCCACCAGCGGCACGACCGGCAGCGCCGCGAGCACGGTGCCGAGCACCGGAGCGGCCGGGTCCTCGGTGCCGGTCAGCGCGACCAGCAGCAGGACGGGCAGCGCGGCGAGGGCGACCAGGATGCCGACGACCACGGTGAACACGCCCGGACCGCGGCGCCGAGCAGCGGCCGCCGGGGTGACCGTGGGCACCCCGGCGGACACAGCAGCTCTGCGGTCGACCCCCATGGCCGTCAGCCTATCGGTCGCAGTCGTCGTGGCCGCGCCGACGGCGCCCCGCCGGGCCGGCCCGTCGGCGTACAGTACGGGACGTGACCGAGGACAGCCCGCGAGAAGAGCTCCACACCGAGTCGCACGACCCGTCGGTACCCGAAGCGTGGTCGGCATTCATGCGCACCGGCTGGGGCGACCGCGAGCTCGACCTTCCGCCGCACCCGATCACGCCGTACGCCGCGGCCCGGCGCGCCCGGTTGGCGGAGCTGTTCCCCGGGGAGCGCCTGGTGCTGCCGGCCGGCGGCTACAAGGTGCGCTCCTACGACACCGACTACCGTTTCCGCTCCGACACCGCGCACACCTACTTCTCCGGCAACCAGACCTCCGATGCCGTCCTGGTCGTCGAGCCCGACGGCAGCGCGGTCCTCTACGCCCGGCCGCGCTCCTCGCGCGACACCGACGAGTTCTTCCGTGACCGCCAGTACGGCGAGCTGTGGGCCGGGCGCCGGCCCTCGGCCAAGGAGCTGAGCGACTCCCTGGGCCTGGAGGTGCGCCACGTCGACGAGCTCGCCGACGCGCTGCGCGGCTCCGGCAAGACCCGCGTGCACAGGGGCGTCTCGGCCTACGTCGACGGCCTGGTCGCCGGCGACGAGACCCACGACGCGGAGCTGGCGCGGGTGATCTCGGAGCTGCGCCTGGTCAAGGACGAGTGGGAGATCGGCCAGCTCCAGGAGGCCTGCGACATCACCACGCTCGGCTTCGAGGACTCGGTGCGCGAGTGGCCGCAGGTGCTGGAGTTCGGCGAGCGCTGGATCGAGGGCACCTTCTTCCGACGCGCCCGCGCGATGGGCAACGACATCGGCTACGACTCGATCGTCGGCGGCGGCGCGCATGCGACGACGCTGCACTGGATCGACAACACCGGCCCGATCGTGCCCGGCGAGCTGGTGCTGCTCGACATGGGCGCCGAGGGTCGCAACCTCTACACCGCCGACGTGACGCGCACGCTGCCCGTCTCCGGCACCTTCACCCCGCTGCAGCG
>JAPSKJ010000079.1 GCA_031177735.1 Nocardioides sp. | reverse complement strand
CGCCGCGGATGAACAGGATCGCGGAGCTCTCCAGCAGCACCATCGCCTCGACGAAGAACGCCTGCCACATCGTCGAGCCGAAGAACCGGGTGGACCGGCCCTTCTCCTTGGGCAGGTTGCGCAGGCGATAGACGACCAGCGGGATGATGCCGAGCGTGCCGAGGAGGCCGAGGATCTCGGCGAGCCACTCGTAGACGAACAGCTCACCGACGACGGGCAGCGTCCACGCCGGGTCGAAGAGCTGGAAGTACGCCGCGCCGACCGCCGTGGAGAGGAACAGGAACGCCGCGAAGGCGAACCAGTGCGCGATGCCGACCCAGGTCCACTGCAGCATCCGGGTGTGGAGGACCGTCTCCCTCGCCATCGTCCACAGGCGGCCGCCGGGATTGTCGGTGCGCCCGGAGACCGGCTGGCCCGAGCGAAGCACGCTCAGCATCCGCCGGACGGCGACCACCACGAGCGCGAGGGCGACGGCCGTCAGGGCGAAGGAGAGGACGATGGCGAAGATCTGCATGCGAGTGGGACTCCTCGGTTGCGCTGCTGACGAGCGTTGACACCCTAGGCTGTGGCGTCGCGCCCGTCAGGCCCCTGCCGGGGTGACAAAGATCCTACCGACCGGTAACCAGCCGCGCAGTCGAGGTGAGTCTCACCGGTACGCCGTCAGGTGCGCCGATCCGATCCCGGGTCGACCCGCGGGTCGATCTCATCGGCCTGGCGCAGCGTCTCGTTGCGGCGCTGCTCCTCCTCGGTGAGCTTGTGGCGAGCCTCGGCGGCTCGCTGCTCCGCGCGCTCCGCCTCGGCGCGGGCGAGCTGCGCCTGGGCGTCTGCCTCCTGTGCGGTGACCTTGCGGTCGACGACCCGCTTCTCGGTGTGCTGCGCTCGGCTGCGGAGCTCGTCGGCGCGGTGCGCGTGGGCCGCCCGACGCCGCTTGCCGACCGCCAGGGCGACGGCGATCAGCACCGCCACCACGACGACGGCGACGATGATCCAGATGAGGGTGCTGGTGTCCATGGCTGCCCCTCCCTTCCTCCCGGAGAGGTACCCATGGCGCCGCGACGTCAGCCGCGCCGGTCAGCGATGCGTCGCACGGCGGACATGCGGCGATCGGGTCAGGTCAGCGGACGCTCCTGACGGGTGGGCACGAGCGGAGCGGCGAGGACCGGGAAGACCGCGGCGATCGCGAACGCCGCGGCGTACCCCAGCTCCGCCACGGCCAGTCCGCCCAGCGGCGGCACCAGCGAGCTGGTCAGGAACTGGGCGGTGTTCTGGATGCCGAGCGCCCGCCCCGACCAGTAGGGCCCGGCACGCTCGGCGACGGCGGTGAAAGCCAGGCCGTTGTCGGCGACGGTCACCACGGTGGCGAGCACCATCAGCGGCAGCGCCGCCCACCATCCCCAGCCGGCGGTGACACCGAGGAGCAGCATCGTCGCCGCGGCCGCGAGGGCCACCCAGCGCAGCGGGCGCAGCCGGCTGCTGACCATGTCGGAGAGCTGGCCCGCCGCGATCCGTCCGAGCGCCCCGAAGACCTGGGCGACGGCGACCAGCGCCCCAGCCGCGGCCGCGGACCAGTCGCGGTCCTGCACCAGCCAGACCGCCGCGAAGGTCCACACGACGAACTGCGGCACGACGAGCAGGACGGAGACGCCGTGGATGCGCGCGAGGTAGCGGTCGCGGCGGTAGGGGTTCGGCGCCGAGCCCTCGCTGCGCGGGGGTCGCGGCGGGTCGATGACGACGGCGGCGACCACGAGGAAGGCGGCGGCGCACAGGCCGGCAGGCACCCACAGAGCCGTGTGTACGCCGTGGGCGTCGGCGATCACCGAGATCGTGATGGCTCCGATGCCGACTCCCACGGGTTGCGCCATCTGCCGGATGCCCATGGCCAGCCCGCGCCGGTGCGGAGGGAACCAGCCGACGACGACCCGGCCGCTCGCGGAGTTGGTGGCGGCTGCGGCGGCACCGCCGAGCCCGAGCAGGAGGGCCAGCCCGACGACGCTGGAGGTCAGCGCCGCGGCCGAGGCGAAGACCGCGGTCAGCCCGAGCCCGAGCAGGAGCACCAGGCGCTCACCGCGGCGGTCGGTCACCAGCCCCCAGGGCACCAGCGCGACCATGACGCCGATCGTCGGCGCGGCGACGACGAGGCCGGCCTGGAAGAGCGAGAGCCCCTCGTGGTCGTGCAGGGCGTTGAGCAGGAACGCCGGCCCGTGCATCATCACCGCGGCCGCCGCCTGCGCGAGCGTGCTGGTGGCGAGCATCGCCCAGCGACGGGTGGTGCCTACCTCGGAGTCGAGTGCGGTGGTCACGACAGGATTCAACGCGGCCGGCACCGGCCGGGCGGGCCGATCTTGTCCTGCGGGCTGTGAGAAGTCAGACAGGACCGGCCCCCGAGCGCTCGCCTCGCTGCGGATGACCGCGCAGAAGCGAGGCTGACGGTCCGCGAAGCAGGCCGGGCGAGCCTCAGTCCAGGCTGGCGAATGCCTCCACCTCGGACTTCGGCCCCGAAACGATGATCACGTCGCCGGCGCGCACGACCGTCTGGGGCGTGGCGTAGGTGAACTCCGCGCCAGCCGGTTTCACACCGACCACGGTGACGCCGTAGAGCTGGCGGACGCCGAGGCCCTGGAGGCTACGGCCGTGGATCACACGCGGTGCGTCGGTCTTGACGAAGGCGTAGCCGTCGTCGAACTCGATGTAGTCGGTCATGCGGCCGCGCACCAGGTGCGCGACCCGCTTGCCCATGTCGTGCTCGGGGCGGACGACGTGGTGCACGCCGATCTGGGTGAGGATGCGTGCGTGGGAGGCGCTGATCGCCTTCGCCCACAGGTTGCTCACGCCGAGGTGGAGCGCCACCGACGCCGACAGGATACTCGCCTCGAGGTCGGTCCCGACGGCGACGACCGCGCGGTCGAAGTCGCCGAGGCCGAGCTGCCGCATCGCGTCCTCGTTCGTCGCGTCGGCGGACACCACGTGAGTGAGCCGCCCGGCGAGTGACTGCACGATCGAGCTGGCGGGGTCGATGCCGAGCACCTCCTCGCCCTCCGCCATCAGTTCGAGGGCCAGGGAGCGGCCGAATCGGCCCAGGCCGATGACCGCGACGCCGCCGCTGAGCTTGCTAGCCAATGAGGGGCCGTCCTTCCGGGTGTTGGTAGAGCCGTTGCCGTTCGCGCAGGGCGAGCGCCGAGACGAGGGTGATGGGGCCGAGCCGGCCGACGAACATCAAGCCGACCAGGACGAGCTGGGCCGGGACGGGGAGCGTCCCGGTGATGCCGGTGGACAACCCGACCGTGGCGAATGCCGAGACCGACTCGAAGAGCACCGCGTGTGTGGGGAGCTCGGTGAGCTGAAGCAGAGCGATGGCGCCGAACACGGCGACCCCCACCGAGAGGAGGGCCACCGTGAGCGCCTGGCGGATCGCGCGGTCGTCGATCTGCCGCTCGAACGCCTCCACCCGCTGGTCGCCGCGGACCTCGGCGGCGATCACGGCGAAGAGCAGCAGGAAGGTGGTGACCTTGATCCCGCCGGCGGTGCCGGCCGACCCGCCGCCGATGAACATCAGCACCATGGTCACGAGCAGCGTGCCCTCGTGCATCTGGCCGTAGTCGAGGCTATTGAACCCCGCGG
This sequence comes from Nocardioides sp., assembly GCA_031177735.1. Classification (GTDB taxonomy): domain Bacteria; phylum Actinomycetota; class Actinomycetes; order Propionibacteriales; family Nocardioidaceae; genus Nocardioides. The sequence goes on along the minus strand of JAPSKJ010000079.1, from coordinate 5,166 downwards.
TGCGCGGCATCACCGACTGGAAGAACCCCGCCAGCACCTTGCCCGGCGTGTCGAGAGGGCCGAGCGTCGCGGGGTTGCTCCACTCGTTGGCGGTCACGAAGAGCGCGCCCAGCAGGAGCAGTCCAGCCGTGCCGGCGAGCGTCATCTTCGTGTGCAGGCTCCACATCCGAGGCCGGTCGAACCGCCGGAACAGCTCGATCCAGACCGGGAAGCCGAGGCCGCCGGCGATCACGGCACAGGCGATCGGAAGACAGATCCACGGGTCGGCCACGAAGCCCATCAAGCTGTCCGACCAGAGCGCGAAGCCGGCGTTGTTGAAGGCGGAGACGGCGTGGAAGACCGCGAGGTACGCCGCCCGGCCGACCGGCTCGTCGTAAGCCAGGACGAAGCGGGGGAACAGCGCGAGAGCGGTGACCGCCTCGAAGAGCAGGCTGATGACGACGACGCCACGGATCACCTGGCGCACGTCACCGAGCCCGGTGGTCGTGCGCTCCGCGGCGGCGGTGAGCCGACTGCGGAGGCCGAGCCGGCGGAAGACGAGCAGCCCCAGCAGCGAGGCGAGCGTCATGATTCCGAAGCCCCCGACCTGGATCAGGCCGAGGATGACCCACTCGCCGAAGTCCGACCAGTACGACGGCGTGTCCACCACCGCCAACCCGGTCACGCACACCGCGCTGGTGGAGGTGAAGAGTGCGACCGACCACGGTGCGGAGCCCTCACCCTGCCTCGCCGCGGGGAGCATGAGCAGCACGGTGCCGATCGCAACGGCCAGTGCGAAGGCCACCACCACGACCTGGCCGGGATGGCGGAACACGGTGCGGCGCCCCGCCTCCGGGGGACGCGCGCTCAGCAGCGTCACTCGCCGGAGCCTAGTCCGCGGGATCGACCGCGCGCTCTCGGGAGCCGGCGGACGCAGGTCGCGGTCAGCCGAGCGCGGCGATGGCCTCCGCGATGCTGAGGGTCCGCCGGGCCGACTCCACGTGGAGGTTCTCCACCATTCGGCCGTTGTAGGTGACCACGCCCTTGCCGGCGCCCTCCTCCCAGGCGGCGATGAGCCCGCGGGCGTCCTCGATCGCCTTCTCCGACGGGGCGAAGCCGGTGTTGGCGCCCTCGATCTGGCCCGGGTGGATGATCGTCTTGCCGTCGAAGCCGAACTGACGACCCTGCTCGACCTCGGCCAGGTAGCCGTCGACGTCCTTCACGTTGTTGTAGACGCCGTCGAGGATCACCTTGCCGGCCGCACGAGCGCCGAGCACAGCGAGCTGCAGGCTGGTCACCAGGTTGGCGCGGGCGGGGACGTGGTCGACGTACAGCTCCTTGACCAGGTCGTTGGTGCCCAGCACGAGCACGTTGAGCCGGGCGGAGGCGGCGGCGATCTCCTCGCAGTGGAGGATGGCGTGCGGCGACTCGATCATCGCCCACAGCGTCGTGGTCTCCGGCACGCCGGCCTCGTCGAAGGAGTCGAGGAGGCGCGAGACGGCCTCGGCGGAGTTGACCTTCGGCACCACGATCGCATCGGGGTTGGCCTCGGCGGCGGCGCGGAGATCGTCGAGGTGCCACTCGGTGTCGGCGCCGTTGACGCGGATGGTGAGCTCCTTGGCGCCGTAGTCGCCGCTGGTCACCGCCGCGGCCGCATTGCGCCGAGCCTGGGGCTTGTCGTCGGGGGCGACGGCATCCTCGAGGTCGAGGATGAGCGCGTCGACCGGCAGGGTCTTGGCCTTCTCCAGCGCCCGCTCGTTGGAGCTGGGCATGTAGAGCACCGAGCGGCGGGGGCGGAACCCGGGAGCCTGGGCGGGTGCGGTCTCAGTCATCGATCTCGATCCCCTCGTAGAGCTCCTTCAGCTTCGGGTCGATCGCGGCCAGCTGCTCGGCGAGCTCGACCAGCACCAGGCACTGCTTGAGGGAGGCGTCGTCCTCCATCTTGCCGTCGAGCATGACCGCGCCGGTGCCGTCGCCCATCGCCTTGACGACGCGGCGGGCGTGCCGGATGTCCTCGACGCTGGGGGAGAAGACACGGTTGGCGATCTCGATCTGCTTGGGGTGCAGGCTCCAGGTGCCGACGCAGCCGAGCAGGAAGGCGTTGCGGAACTGGTCCTCGGCGGCCACGACGTCGGTGATGTCGCCGAACGGGCCGTAGTAGGGGTAGATCCCGGCGGCCGCACAGGCGTCGACCATCTTGGCGATCGTGTAGTGCCACAGGTCCTGCTGGAAGGTCGCCCGCTGGCCGTTGATGTCGCCGTCGACCGGGTCCTGGCGCACCAGGTAGCCGGGGTGGCCGCCGCCGACGCGGGTGGTCTTCATCTTGCGGTCGGCGGCGAGATCGGCCGGACCGAGGCTGATGCCCTGCATGCGGGGGCTGGCCATCGCGATCTGCTCGACGTTGGCCACGCCGCTGGCCGTCTCCAGGATCGCGTGCACGAGGATCGGCCGGTCCAGGCCGGCCTTCGCCTCGAGCTGGGCCAGGAGCCGGTCGATGTAGTGGATGTCCTCGGCGCCCTGCACCTTCGGCACCATGATGACGTCGAGCTTGTGGCCGACGGCCGGCACCAGCGTCGTCAGGTCGTCGAGGACCCACGGGCTGTCCAGGCTGTTGATCCGGGTCCACAGCTGGGTGGGGCCGAAGTCGGTCTCCTGCGCGATGCGCACCAGGCCCTCGCGGGCGGCGACCTTGTTGTCGGCCTTGATGGCGTCCTCGAGGTTGCCCAGGAGGACGTCCACGGTGCCGACCATCTGCGGGATCTTGTCCACCATCTTCGGGTTGCTCGGGTCGAAGAAGTGGATCGCGCGCGAGGGCCGCGCCGGGATCTCGCGCAGCGGCGCCGGCGCGCCGACGGCGAGCGGCGCGAAGAAGTCCTTGGGGCTCTTGTGCATGGGCCGGAACGTAGCAGCGGTCACATGCGCGTCGGTATGACCGATCTGACACGCATCATCGGGGCGGCGGAGTGGTTCAACTGCGGCGCCGGCGCTGCCACCAGCGCCGCGGGCGCTCCACCGCGCGGGCGGCTGCCCGCCGACGCGCCTCCTCCAGGCGCGCGTCGCGGCGTTCGCGCCACGCCGCCACGGTCTCCTCGACCTCGCGCGGCATCGTGATCAGCGGTGGACCCTCGGGGAGGCGGTAGCGCGCGGCGATCACGCGGGAGTTGAAGTCCTCGACCCGAGCGCGGACGTCCTTCTCGGTCGCCAGGCGGTCGAGCTCCGCGTCGAGCTCGGCGTCCTCGCGACGCAGCTGCACCGAGAGGGGGAGCACGACGACGCGCTCGCGCTCCACGAGCTTCTTGATCCACCAGTCGGGGTCGTGCTCGGTGCCGAGGTCGGCGAGCGGCTTCCCGGCCCCGGGGAGGTTGTCGAACTCACCGCGCCGGATCGCCTCCTTGACCTGCAGGTCGACCCACGTCGACTGCTGCTTGATCCGGGCGGCCGCCTCGGGTGAGGTGCGTTCGTCGCGGGGCAGCCGTCGCCGCGGCGCCTCCGGGCGCCCCTGCGGCCAGTCCTCGCTCTCGGGCACGGCTCCAGCCTAGGTCGCGGGACTAGGACCTCAACGTGTCGGCGGGCACGGTGACCCGCGGCTGGAGCAGCAGGCACACCGCGGCGAGGAGCGCCGCGCCGGCGCAGACCGACCACACCGTGAGGTAGCCCGAGAGCGGCGCGTGGCCGGCGGCGGGATCGTCGAGGGAGCCGGTCGCCGCCAGGGCGATCGCGAAGACCGAGGAGGCGATGGCTCCGCCGACCGTCTTGGTCGCATTGGTCATGCCGGTGGCGAAGCCGGTCCGCGTGGGCGGCGCGGCGGCCGCCGCCGCGGCCGGCAGCGCCGCGACGAGCGCCCCGGAGCCGACGCCGGCCACCGCCATGTTGACCAGTGCCTGCCAGGTGTGGTCGTGGAAGGGCACCCAGGCGGCGTACCCCAGCGCGACCAGGAGCGCCGCGCCGACGAGTGCCCCGCGCGGGCCGAGCAGCCGGGTCGTCAACGGCAGCGTGAAGGCGCCGACGGCGAGGAAGACCACGTAGACGCCGATCAGTGTCGACACGAACCCGGCCGACGCGCCCAGCCCGTAGCCGACCTCGGCGGGATCGGTGCGGGCGAAGGTCGACAGCGGGATCTGCGCGCCGAGCACCGACATGCCGAAGAGGAACGCGGTGGCCTGGAGCGGCCACTGGTGCCGACTGAGCAGCAGGCGTACGTCGACCAGCGGCTCGGCCTGCCGGTCCTCGATGCGCCGGAACGGGACGAGCACGAGCAGCCCCACCGCGACCAGCGCCCAGGCCTGGATCGAGCCCGGGCCGTCCAGTCGGATCGTGATCAGTCCGCCCATCACCAGCGCCAGGCAGAGCGTCAGCAGGCCGAGCCCCCGCCAGTCGAAGGTGCCGGCGCCGGTGCCGGGGTCGTCCTCGATGCCGAGCCAGACCACGGCCAGGCAGAGCGTCACGGCGATCGCGGGCAGGGCGAGCACGACGGGCATCGACAGCGACTCCACCAGCGCCCCGGAGGTGAGTGCGCCGATGATCACCGCGAGCTCCAGCGCGCCGACGAGCACGGCGGCCGCGCGGCGGGTGAGCAGCGCCTGGCGCTCGCTGCCCGCGGTCCGCCGGTAGACGATCGCCACCTCGATCGGGAGCCAGACGACGTACGCCCCCTGCACCGCCCAGCCGATCAGGAAGGTCTCGAACGACGGCGCGACGACCAGCATCCAGGACCCGACGGCGGTCACCGCCGTGGAGATCAGCAGCACCGACTTGTGCCCGATCAGGTCGCCGAGCCGGGCCAGTGGCGGCACCACGAGCGCGGAGACCAGCAGCTGCGCGGCCTCGAACCAGTTGACGTCTGCGTCGGTGATCCGCAGGTGGTCGGCGATGTCGCTGAAGATCGGGGTGTAGTAGCCCTGCAGCACGCCGCTGGCGAGCTCGACGCAGACCAGGAAGCCGACGACGGCGACCAGGCTGCGGCCGGCGGTCACCGGCGCCGGTGCGCCCGGCCGGGTGCTCACGCGGGAAGACCCTCGATGAGCGCGCGGTACCACGCGATCCCGGCGAGGTAGTCCTCCACGCCGAGGTGCTCGTCGGCGGCGTGGATCGAGGCGCGCTGGGCCTTGGTCATCCGGAACGGTGCGAACCGGTAGACCCGCTCGCAGATCGTGGTGAAGAAGCGCGAGTCGGTGGCGGCCATCATCA
>JAPSKJ010000078.1 GCA_031177735.1 Nocardioides sp. | reverse complement strand
GCCGCCGGGCGCGACACCGGCTCGTGGCCGTTCATCGGCGCCTACGTCGGCAAGAAGGCCAAGAAGCCGTCCTTCACCACCGCGGGCGCGAAGCCGATCGTGGTCAGCGCCGGCCAGACGACCGGCAAGGTCAACATCACCCTCAACCGCAACATCAAGAACCTGGTGAAGCCCTGGATCGCCGGCAAGAAGCTGAAGAAGGGCAAGACGCTGACCGCGAACCCGGGCGTCTGGAACGCGCAGGGCGTCGACTTCGAGATCGTCTGGAAGCTCGGCAAGAAGACCCTGGGCGTCGGCTCGGAGTACAAGCTGACCAAGAAGACCGCGAAGAAGGCCAAGAAGATCCGCATCTTCGTCACCGCCTCCGACGCGAGCCAGGCGTACTCGGAGCTCTCCACCTCCTCGGTCTACGGGCCGCTCACCCCGGGCAAGGCGAAGTCGGCCCCGGCCGGCTCCGACAAGCCCGAGCTCGACTTCGCCGCCAAGGGTGGCAAGAAGGGCAAGAAGGGCAACAAGAAGAAGTGACCTTCTTCTCCGCCTGATCGATGGCACGAAGCGGCCCGCCCGGGACACCGGGCGGGCCGTTTCATGTATCTCGAGCGGCGCTGTGGCTCAGCGAACGGCGAGCAGCCGACGCTCAGCGCGGGCCACCGGAGCGGCGGCCGTGCGCGCATGGATGTTGAGCAGCAGTCCGACGGCGAGCATCCCGGCGAACATCGAGCTGCCTCCGTAGGAGACGAACGGCAGCGGCACCCCGGTGACCGGCATGATGCCCAGGCACATGCCGATGTTCTGGAAGGCCTGGAAGCCGAACCAGCAGACGATCCCCGCAGCCGCGACACGGCCGAAGAGGTCGTCGGTGGTGGCAGCGATCCGCAGGGCGCGCCACAGCACGATGCCGAGCAGGGCGATGACGAGTCCGGCGCCGAGCAGGCCGAGCTCCTCCCCCGCCACGGTGAAGATGAAGTCGGTGTGCTGCTCGGGCACGAACCCGGCGCGGGTCTGGCTGCCGTCGAAGAGGCCCTGGCCGAAGATGCCGCCGTTGCCGATGGCGATACGTGCCTGCTCGACGTTGTAGCCCGCGCCCTTGGGGTCGAGATCGGGATTGGTGAAGGCGAGGAACCGGTCGACCTGGTAGTCCTTCAGCAGCCCACCCGCCACCCCGACGGCGGCGGCGACCACGCCGCCGGCGGCGAGGACGGCGAGCCACCGCCGCGGCGCGCCGGACGCGGCGAGGACACCGAAGACCGTCGCACTCATGACCAGGGTCGTGCCGAGGTCCGGCTGGAGGACGATGAGCGTGGCGGGCACCGCCGCCACCAACAGCATCGCGACGACGTCGCCGGCGCTCACGCGGGGGCGCCAACGGCCCTCGGTGCGCTCCGCGAGGACGAGCGCCATGCCGATGACGACGGCGAGCTTGGCGAACTCCGAGGGCTGGATCGACATGCCGCCCACCTGCACCCACGACCGCGAGCCGTTGACGGTGACGCCGACGGTCAGCACGAGGACGAGGCCGGCGATCGAGGCCAGGTAGACCACTGGTGCGGCGATGCGGACCCAGCGGTGGTCGGTGAGGAACACCGCCGCCAGCAGGCCGAGCCCGAGGGCGACGTTGACCAGCTGCTTGCGCAGGTAGGCGCCGCCGTCACCGCCGGTGAGCGCCTCGCGCGAGGAGGTCGCCGACCACACCAGCAACGTGCCGAGCACCAGCAGGCCCAGCACTGCGCCGAGCAGCACCCAGTCGATCCGTCGGGTCATGACCGCTCCTCCCTGGCGGGCGGCAGGATGGTGCCGTCCTCCATGAACGTCGGCAGCCCCCGCGGCGGCTTCGTGCCGGGGATCGCGGCCTGGTCCGGGCGCACCGCGTCGCCCTCGACGCCGTAGAGCGTCTCCCAGATCCGGCGGACGGCGTCGCCCGACGTACCCGAGCCCGTGCCGCCCTGGCTGACCATCATCACGACCACGTAGTTCTCGTCGTAGGAGGCGACCCACGAGGTCGACTGCTTGCCGTAGACCTCTGCAGAGCCGGTCTTGCCGCGGATCTGGACCTGCTCGAGCGGGAAGTCGGTGAACTTCCAGGCGAGCGTGCCGACCTTCGGCGTGCCGAGCAGCGCCTGGTCGACGTACTCCATGGCCCGGTCGGACAGCTTCACCCTGCCGCTCGCCTCGGGCTCGATCCGCTGGAGCACGGTGCCGTCCCCGCTGACCACCGCCTTGCCGATCCGCGGCTCGTAGAGCGTGCCGCCGTTGGAGAGGGCGGCGTAGGCCCGAGCCAGCTGGAGCGGCGTGACGACGGTGTCGCCCTGGCCGATCGCGAAGTTGACCGCGTCGCCGGCCCGGTAGGCGAAGCCCTCGATGCAGAACTCGCGAGCGAAGCGGTGGAGGAAGTCGTCACCGCCCTCCTCGGCCAGTCCGCAGTAGTAGTCCTTCTGCGCCTCGTAGTAGTCGCGCTTCCAGGCCCGGTCCGCGATCCGGCCGGAGGCCTCCTCGGGCAGGTCGACGCCGGTGCTCGACCCGAAGCCGAACTTCTTGGCCGTCTCCACGAGGGGGTCCTTGGCGTCGACGTCGTCGACGTCGGAGCCGAACCGGCTCCAGTAGTCGTAGCCCACGCGGTAGAAGAAGGTGTTGCACGAGACCTGCAGCGCCTCGGCGAAGGTGATCATCCCGTAGGCGCTGGACTCGTAGTTGCGGAAGTCGCGGTTGCCGACCCGGAACGCCGATGAGCAGTTCAGCCGGTCGTCCTCGCCGTAGCCGTTGCTGAGGGCACCGGCCGTCATGAACGGCTTCCACGTCGACCCGGGGGCGAACTGGCCCTGCGTGGCACGCCCCAGCAGCGGGGTGCCCGCCTTCTTGGAGTAGAGGTGGTTCAGCTCCTTCTCGCTGATGCCCCCCACCCAGACCTCCGGGTCGTACGTCGGCTGGCTGGCCATCGCGACCACCCGACCGGTCTTGGCCTCCATCACGACCACGGCGCCCGCATCGGCCTCGTAGTTGCGACCGGTGACGTCGTCGAAGGTGGCTCGGGCCTTCTCGATGGTGGCAGCGAGCTCCTGCTCCACGACGCCCTGCACCTTCGCGTCGATGCTGGTGACCAGGGTGTCCCCCGGTTGGGCTTCGAGCCCCTCCTCCTCGCCGAGCTTGCGGCCCATCGAGTCGACGGCGACGCCGGAGTGCCCCGGCATGCCGCGCAGCCACTCGTCGTACTGCTTCTCCAGGCCGGCCCGGCCCACCACGGAGGCGGCGTTGAGCGACTCGTCGCCCTCGGACTGCGCCTGGTCGTACTCCTCCTCGGTGATCGGGCTGAGGTAGCCGAGCACGTGGGCGAGGTTGACGCCGAACGGCCGCGGATAGGAGCGCAGCGTCTGCTCCTCGGCGACCACCCCGGGGTAGTCCTCCGGCTGCTCCAGGATCCGCAGTGCCACCGGCTGCGCGACGTCGACCGCGACGGGCACCGGCTGGTAGGGCGAGCCGTTCCAGCACACGCCGGTGACCGCGCCGTCATCACCGCAGTCGAGGAGCTTGCCCTCCATCTCCCCCACCGGCGTGCCGGTCGCCTTCGCGACCCGCGCCAGGAGATCGGCGCGGTCCTGCTCGCCGAGCCGGTCCAAGACGGTACGGTCGATGCTGACCACCCACGAGGTGCGGTTGGTGACCAGTGGGCGGCCCATGTCGTCGACGATCAACCCGCGCTGGGGCTGCTCGATCACCTCGCGCACCGACTGCGACGCGGCGCGCGCGGTGTAGGCGTCGCCGTCGACCACCTGGACGTAGTAGAGACGCACCGCCAAGGTGGCGAAGAGCGAGAAGACCAGGGCTTGGATCACGACCAGCCGGAGCCGGCTGGTGCGGGCGGCGCTCATCGCTCCGCGGGCCGGAGCCCGCCGCCGAGGCGACCCAGCGGCCGGGTGTCAGGCCTGAAGCGGGCGAGCAGGGCGAGCAACGGCGGCAGCACGATCGGAGTGAGCAGGACGTCGAGCACCAACCCGATGCCGATCACCTCGAGCACCTGGCCGGTGTCCGCGGCGAGGTCGCCGAGCAGGGCTCCGGTCAGGGCGAAGACGCTGGACCCGATGAACGAGCAGGCCGCGACCGTGCCGACCACGGCCGCCGCGGAGGGCCGGCCGTCGGGCCGCACCCGCGCCGCGACGTAGGCGACGAGCAGGAGGGCGAGCGTCCACCGGCCGGCGACGTGGTCGGCGGGCGGCGCCAGATCGAGGAGTACGCCGCCGGCGAAGCCCGCCACGACGGCGAACTGCGGAGACTGGGTCAGTGCCAGCGCCACGACGGCGAGCAGCACCAGGTTGACCACGACTCCGTCCCAGGCGAAGGCGGTGAGCACGCTGGTCTGCAGCACGAGCGCGGCCAGGAGCAGGGCGGCCGCGACGAGGCTCTTGGTCCAGGTCACTGCAGGCTCCCGTCGACCTCGATGACGGCGCGATCGCTCGCGGTGCCTGAGGGCACGACGACGCCGACGACGTCGAGGGAGCCGAAGTCGACGAAGGGCTCGATCTCGGCGCGCTGGCTGGAGTCGCGCAGGTTGGCGTAGACGGCCGTCACGGCGCCGATCGGGACACCGGACACGTAGGGGGCACCCTTGTCGCTGCCCCAGGTCACCACCGCATCACCCCGGTTCGGCAGCGCACCCTGGTCGATGAGCTCCAGGTCGAGGTGGCCGCCCAGGTCACCGCTCCCGCTGACGAAGCCGACGTCCATCGAGTCGCCGACGCGGCCACCGACCACCGAGTCGGCGTCGGAGGCGAGCAGGACGGTGGCGGTGGTGCTGGTGACCCGCAGGACGCGCCCGACCAGGCCGTCGGCGTTGACGACCGTCATGTCCGGCGCGATGCCGCTGGAGGAGCCGGCGTCGATGGTCGCGGTGTGCGAGAAGCTCTGGGCGGCACCGATGCCGACCACGCGGGCGGGCACGAGCGCGTAGCCGATCTCCTGCGCGGTCGCGGTCAGTCCGTCGTAGGCCTCGAGCCGGTTGCGGTCGTAGTCGCTGGTCGCGACCTGCTGGCGCAGCGCGGCGTTGTCCTCGCGGAGCGCGTCGACCTCCTCCCGCAGAGAACCGTTGGTGCGCAGCACCTCGGGCACGACGGTGATCGGGCGCGCGAGGGTGGACACCGCCGTCTGGACGGGTCCGACGACCTCCCCCACCGCCCGACGGACCGGCTCGAGGGCGCCCGCGCCTCCGTCGAGGGTGAGCATGGTGGCGCCGGCGAGCACCAGCGCGACGAGGGTGGAGCGACGGGGTGTGCGGGGATCGCGCGGCTGCAACCGGCCGCGCCGGTTGAGCCGGTCGGTCGTGGGCCGTGCGGCCGAGGCCCGGACGGTGTCGTGGTCGATGCGGTCGAGGAGGGTCATCGCTGCGTCCTGGTGGGTCCTAGTAGCGCCGGGCGTCGGAGACCAGGACCTGCTGGAGCGCCTCGAACTCCTCCACGCAGCGACCGGCGCCGAGTGCGACGGAGGTCAGCGGGTTCTCCGCCACGTGGACCGGCATCCCGGTCTCGTGGCGCAGTCGCTCGTCGAGGCCACGCAGCAGGGCGCCACCGCCGGTCAGCACGATGCCGCGGTCCATGATGTCGCCGGCCAGCTCGGGAGGGGTCTGGTCGAGGGTGGTGCGGACGGCGTCGATGATGCCGTGCAGCGGCTCCTCGAGCGCCTGCCGGATCTCGGCGCTGGACACGCTGACCGTGCGGGGCAGCCCGGAGACCATGTCGCGGCCGCGGATCTCGGCCTCGGGCTCGGCCGACATCGGGAACGCCGAGCCGAGGGTCGTCTTGACCTCCTCGGCGGTGCGCTCGCCGAGGATCAGGGCGTGCTCCTTCTTCATCCAGGTCACGATCGCCTGGTCGAGGTCGTCGCCCGCGTGGCGCACCGAGATGCTGGTGACGATGCCGCCGAGGCTGATGACCGCGACCTCGGTCGTGCCGCCGCCCACGTCGACCACCATGTTGCCGGTGGGCTTGTGCACCGGGAGCCCGGCGCCGATGGCGGCGGCCATCGGCTCCTCGACGATGTAGACGCGCCGGGCACCGGCCTGGTAGCCGGCCTCCTTCACCGCGCGCTGCTCGACGGCGGTGATCCCGCTCGGCACGCAGATCACCATGCGGGGCTTGGCGAAGTAGCGGCGGCGGTGCACCTGCTGGATGAAGTAGCGCAGCATCTGCTCGGTCGCCTCGAAGTCGGCGATGACGCCGTCCCTGAGCGGCCGGATCGCCGCGATGTTGTCGGGGGTGCGGCCCAGCATCCGCTTCGCGTCGTGGCCGACGGCGAGCAGCTCGCCGGTGGACTGATTGACGGCCACGACGCTGGGCTCGTCGACGAGCACACCCTTGCCGCGCACGTAGACCAGCGTGTTGGCGGTGCCGAGGTCGACCGCCATGTCGCGGCCGATGAAGCTGTTCGCCATGGGTCGGGTGCCTCGCGTCCTCATCTGGTTCGGGGAAGGTGGGACCGGTGAGAGGGCTGCCGGACCCGAGCACGAGGCTAAGTTCCGGGTCCGGCCTTCCCGGGGAGGCACGCCGATGCGCAAGTGGCGGATGTGACCAGAGGTGCGGTACGCCGCCGGCGCACCACCCTCGGCCGACGGTGTCAGCGCAGCCGGATCCGGGCCTCCTCGTCGGCCTTGACCGACCACTCCTCCCGCATCTGCTCCGGCAGCGGCACGCACGTCCCGCGGGCGGCGACGGTGACGCGGTCACTCTCGGTGAAGAACGCCACCGACGCCTGCACGTCACCTTGGACGCCGAAGACCTGCACGCTCGGCGGCCCGGGCACGACCCGTTGCACGGTGAACCCGGCACCTTCGAGGAGGCGCTCGCCCCGCGTCTGCGCGGTCGCCGGATCGACCGGGGTGAGCAGGGTGGCCGATGCCGCGTAGGAGAGGTCGGCGAACCCGGACCGCTCCGGCCAACTGGTCGCGTCGCGGTCCTCGGTGCAGCCGGTCCACCGGCCGGCGGCGTCCTCGACGGTGCTCTCCGGCAGGAGCGGCGCCGCGAGGCCCTCGACCGTCGTGCGGACCACGTCGCGTTGGGCCGTCAAGGCGGCCTCGGTCTCGGTCCGGGTGGCCCGCGGGGCCGCGTCAGCCTGGCCCGCGTCGTCGCCACGACACCCACCGAGCGCACCGGTGCCGATGAGCGCCAGTGCGGCCAGGGCCCTCGCGCGCCCCGCGCTCATCGCGGCCGGGCCCCGTCGAGGTCGTGGTCACCGTCGGTGTCCAGGCCCTGCGGGGTGCGACTCCACTCCGGATCCTGCACCGCCCGCCACCACGGGTCGTGGCGGGGACCGGCCGCGGTGGTGTCGGCATAGTCGCCGTTGACGACCTGCGCCATGTTGTGGAGCGACTCGGTGTCGCGGTCGTAGTAGTGCAGGTGGTCGTCCCAGCGGCTGTTGTCGTCGCGAGGGTCCCAGCCAGCCGTCGGATCGAGCCGCTCCACCCCGCCCGGGTGCGCCCACCGGTGGACGGACTCGCCCTGCAGCCGCTGGGCACCGAAGTCGTCCTCGGCGGGGTTGCGACCCAGCCCCCGGCCGCCGGTGGCGTCGAACCATCCCTCGTCACCCAGGGCGGTGACCGGGTCACGACTGTTCGCGATCGCCCACACGTGGCCCTCGCGGCCAAGCTCCCCGGCGTGCTCGGCGCGGCCCGCTCCGGGACTCCCGGCCAGCACCACGTCACTGGCTCCCATCCCGGCGGTGGCCCCGAAGGCAGCCGTCGTGGAGCCGTAGCTGTAACCGATCACGGTGAGGTGCGGGTCGCGCTCGCGACCCGCCTTGAGCCCGTCGATGACGTCGGCCAGCGCCTCACCGCCCGCCGCCGCCTGGTCGGGCCCGGTCACGCCGAGCACGTCGGCGAGGCCGGTAGGCCCTGCGGCGAGGTCGGGCGCGTCGTAGCCGATCCACGCCAGCACCGCCGTCCGGCGGGCGCCGTCGTCGACCCGTGCGGCGTCGTAGAGGTTCAGCGCCCGGTCGGCCTGGCCGTCGATGCTCGAGGCGGTGGTGCCCAGCCCCGGCACGGTGACCGCGACGTTGTCCGCGGTGTCGAGGTCGCCGAGGACGACCGCGACCCGGCCGTCGCCACCGAAGGCGGCCGGGTCGTAGAGGTAGAGCTGCGTCGGGATGGGCGCACCGCTGCGCAGGTCGACCTTGCCCTCGGCGCTCGTCAGGGCGACCTGGGTGTGCCGGGCGATCTCGAGGCGGCGGCGCTCCGCCTCGGTGAGGTGGTCGGCGGGCAGGCTGCCCAGCTCCGAGAGGTCCTTGCCGAGCGCGAGCCGGTTGGCGGCGTCGCGCGCGGTGGCCGGGAGGCCGTCGAGGTTGCCGATGATCGTCGGCGCGGCGGCGATCACCGCCGTGCGTTGCTCCGCCGTCAAGGCGTCCCACCAGCGGTCGAACCGGCTCGCCGGGCTGTCGGCGCCCGGCATGCCCAGGAGTACGCCGTCGGCCGGGTCCGCCCCGCCGGCGTACGCCCGCTCGGCGAGGTCAGCGGTCGCGGCGGCGGTGAGGACGGCGAGCATGGCGGTCTCCTCGGTCGCCACACGGCCGGCCCACGCGGCGACGTCGAGGTCGAGCTCGGTGACCCGCGCCTGCACCTGGTCGCAGGCGGTCCGGAACGAGACCGCCCGGTCGGCGGGGACGCCCGCGAGGAGCGTGGCCTCGAGGTCGGCGACCCGCTCGAGCAGGGTGGCGCGCCGCTCCTCCAGGCGCGTGCGCTCGGTGAGCAGCGCGGCCATCTGGTCGCCGTGGAGGTCCGCTCGCACGGCCACGCCGCGCAGCGCGAGCGACAGGGCGTCGGCGCGCGTGCCGATCGCCGCG